>NZ_BMQE01000008.1:0-229364 GCF_014647955.1 Planomonospora antibiotica
GATGGTACTGCACTCGGGAGGGTGTGGGAGAGTAGGTCGCCGCCGGACAATTTTTTGTGTGTGAGGGCCGCCCTTCGGGGCGGCCCTTTCTGTTTTTGCGGGGGTGTGGGGTCGGCCGGTGGGTGTTGCGGGGCGGGGGTTCCGGTTTCTGGAGGGCCGTCCTGCGGGGCGGCCCTTCTTGCGTTCCCGGGTGTCCTCAGGTTTCCCCGGGTGCTCTCAGGTTTCCGGGCGGTCGGGAGCCCGCCGCCCGAGTCAGTAGGCTGGGAACGTGGACTATCGAGCGGTTGAACGAGCAATCATGCAGCGCGGCGTCGAGTGGAACTTCGAGCCCACTCTGGACAGGATCTCCGCTCTCATGGACGTGCTCGGCTCACCGCAGCACGCCTATCCGGTCGTTCACGTCGCCGGCACGAACGGCAAGTCGAGCACGACGCGAATGATCGAGACCATCCTGAGGGAGAGGAACCTCCGAGTCGGCCGGTTCACCAGCCCTCACCTGATCTCCATGCGTGAGCGCATCTGCATCGACGGAGTTCCGTTGGAGGAGGAGCGCTTCGCGGAGGTCTACCAGGACGTCGCGCCCTATCTTGAGATGATCGACGCGCAGGGCAGGAGACTGTCCTTCTTCGAGACCCTCACGGCGATGGCGTTCGCCGCCTTCGCCGACGCCCCGGTGGACGTCGCGGTCATCGAGACGGGAATGGGCGGCAGCTTCGACGCCACCAACGTCGCCGACGGCACGGTGGCCGTGATCACGCCCGTCTCCCTCGACCACGTCGACTATCTGGGGCCCGACGTGGCGACCATCGCGGGAGAGAAAGCCGGCATCATCAAACCGGGCGCGACCGCCGTACTGGCCCAGCAGGAGCTTCCCGCGGCCGAGGTGCTGATGCGCAGGGCCGCGGAGACCGGGGCCGTCGTGGCGCGTGAGGGGCTGGAGTTCGGGGTCGTCTCCAGAGAGCTGGCGATCGGCGGGCAGCTGCTCCACCTGAGAGGTCTGAAGGGGGACTACGAGGAGGTCCTGCTGCCGCTGTACGGCGCGCACCAGGCGGGCAACGCCGCCTGCGCGCTGGCGGCGGTCGAGGCGCTGACCGCCGGTGACGAGACGCTCGATCCCGAACTGGTCCGGCAGGCGTTCCTGCAGGTGCGGTCACCCGGCAGGCTCGAGGTCGTACGGAGGGGTCCCACGGTCCTCGTGGACGCGGCGCACAACCCGGGTGGCGTCCAGGCGACGCTGGAGGCTGTGCACGAGTCCTTCGACTTCGCCAGGCTCATCGCGGTGGTGGCGGTCTTCGAGGACAAGGACGTGCGGGGCATGCTGGAACTGCTGGAGCCCATGGTCGACGAGATCGTGGTGACCAGGAACTCCTCGCCCCGGTCCATGGACGTCGACGAGCTCGCGGCGCTCACCGGGGACGTCTTCGGTCCTGAGCGGGTGCGCCGGGCCGAGCGGCTCGACGACGCCATCGACCTCGGCATCGGGCTGGCGGACGAGGCGGGGGAGTTCGCGGGAGCGGGGGTGCTGATCACCGGTTCGGTGGTCACCGCCGGAGACGCGCGGCTGCTGCTCAAGGCGGGCGAGGCCGGATGAGCCCGTCCGGAGAGGAAGGACGAAGGATGATCACGGTCACGCCGGGCATGCGCCGGCTCTGTGCCAGCGTGCTCGGGATGGAGGCGATCGTCGCGGGACTGCTCACCCCCGTGGCGATCAACACTCAGGACGTCGCCCCCGCTCCGGCGGTGGCCGTGGGCGTCGGGCTGGCGGTCCTGTGCGTCATCGTCACCGGCCTGCTCAAGCATCCCTTCGCCTACGTCGCCGGAAGCATCGTCCAGGTGCTGGCGATCGTCTCCGGACTGCTGGTCCCGATGATGTTCTTCCTCGGATCGATCTTCGCCGCGCTGTGGATTACGGCGATATTCGTCGCTCACCGTGTCGAGGGCGTGACTTCCCGCTAAAGTCGGCCAACATGGCCGTCCCCCCAACTCAGCCGACGCGGACGGTGGCCGCCGAGCCTGCGGTCCCCACGCGTGCGCCCCGTTCATCCGTGCTGCTCGACGTCGTCCTCGGACTGCTCGTCGCGGTGGCGCTTCCGCTGGCGATCGTCGCCATCCCGAACACCATCTCGGTGGTGGCGGCCCTCCTGCCGCCCGGCGTCTCCCAGATCGAGCTGATCCGGGCGCACGGCCTGGCGCTGCCCTCGATGGTGATGACCGTCCCGCTGGCCGCCCTGATCGTGCGCCGGCTGCGGGCCGCCCCGGTCCTGATGGCCGGGCTGACACTGCTCGCGATCGCCGATGCGGCGGGCGGTTTCGCCGACTCGGCGCTGATGGTCGGAGTCCTCCGGGGGGCACACGGGATCGGTGCGGGCCTGCTCATCCCCGCCACGCTGGTGGCGGTGTGGGAGCGGCCCCGCATGCTGCGGGCCGTGTGGGCGGGCATGCTCGCGACGAGCCTCCTGGCGGCGCAGGCGCTCGCCCTGTGGCCGCTGGACGAGGCCACCTCGTGGCGGGTCACGCTCCAGCCGTACCCGCTGCTGACCGGGATCGCCCTCACGCTCGCGGCCGTCTATCTCGTACTGCGGCTGAAGGGCGGTCAGAACACCGCGCCGCCGCCCGGACCGGGTCCGGCGGAGCGGAGGCGGCTGCTGCTGGCCGCCGTGCCCTCTGTGGGCATCGCGTTCCTGGCCTTCGGCACCACCTTCGACTGGTCGCCGGGACTGGTGATCCTCACGGCGCTGCTGGCCGTCGCCGTGTTGGCGGGGTTCGCCTCCGCGGGGTCCTTCGAGGGGACGGACGGGCGGATTCTCGCCTACACGATGCTGACGGTCGGGGTCGTGATCCTGTCGATGGCGGCCCAGGTCACCTACGTCGAGCTCCGCGGGCTGGGAGGCCCGGGCCTGGCCGCGCTCTGGCCCGCCTTCGTGCTCGCCGGCGTGGCGGCGGTGGCCGCGGCCGTACTGGTGAACCGCCTGGACGACGCGGTCATGCCCATGACGGCGGCGGGCGGCCTGGTGCTCGTGGTGGTCGGCCTGTGCACGGTGAGGTTCCTGCTCCCGGCCGTCGCGGGGCCGGTGCTGATCGCCCCGTTCGTCCTGCTGGCGGCCGGCTCGGCGGTGGCTCTGGCCTCCGCTATGCGGTCGTCCGGCGTGGGGACCTCGCTCTTCGCGCTGTCGCTGTTCTTCCCAGGGGTGCTCGTGGGCTTCCTGCTGGGCAGCGGGATACAGGTCGCCCGCCTGAAGGAGGCGGTCGTGCGGTCGAGGGGCGGCGCGTCCTCGCAGGCGCTGGTCGACGCGTTCGTGAGCGCCCTGCACCTGTGGGCGCTGGTCGGCGGGGGCCTGGTGGTCGTCGTGATCGTGCTCTGTGCGCTCCTGGCGCGCCGGTCGGCGGCGGTGCGGCCGGGTACGGCCGCCGGGGAGCAGGCCGACGTCGGGGCGGAGGAGCGGGTCCCGGACGCGGCCGGGCCCCGGAAGGCCGCACAGGCGGCGGACCGTGCCGGAGCGCCGGAACGCCCGGCCGCCGGGGAGCGGCCCGGCGCCGGTCCGGTGGCGGACGAGCAGGGGAGCCGCTCCGCGGGGGAGCCGGAGACTCCGGAGGGGCCGGACACGGGGCCGGTGGTCCCCTCTCCCATGCCGTCGCCGGAGGACTCCGGGGGGGACGGGCCCGCCGATCGCGGGGAAACCGGCCGAGGACGGTAAACTGCGCCCGTTCACCGCAAGTCTGCGGTCCCATCCCGTTCAAAGGAGAACTTCAGTGTCCGAGCGGACTCTTGTCCTGATCAAGCCCGACGGCGTCGCGCGCGGTCTCATCGGCGACGTGATCGCCCGTGTCGAGCGCAAGGGCCTGAAGGTCGTCGCGATGGACCTGCGCACCCTGGACGCCGAGACCGCCAAGGCCCACTACGCGGAGCACTCGGAGCGGCCGTTCTTCGGTGAGCTGGTCGAGTTCATCACCTCCGGTCCGCTCGTCGCCATGGTGCTCGAGGGCCCCCGCGCCGTCGAGGCGTTCCGTGCGCTGGCCGGTCTGACCGACCCGGTGAAGTCCGCTCCCGGCACCATCCGCGGCGACCACGCCCTGGAGATCGGCGAGAACGTGGTCCACGGCTCGGACTCGCCCGAGTCCGCCGCCCGCGAGATCAAGATCTTCTTCCCGGACCGCTTCTAGGCTCCCGGTTCCGCAGGCCCCGTGAGGCCCCGTCGTCCCGCTGGGACGGCGGGGCCTCACGCATGTGACTGAACGTGAGATTTTTCCGGGACAGGACGGCTCATTGTGGATGGAGATGGGTACATACGGTCACAAAGCGAGTTCGCTCCGTAGTTCTCGCCGATGACCGACGGAAGGAAGGCGGCTTCCCCATGGGCAGCAGGCTCGCATTCCTCGGCCGCGACATGGCGGTCGACCTTGGCACCGCCAACACCCTCGTCTATGTGCGGGGCCGCGGCATCATCCTCAACGAGCCCTCCGTCGTGGCGATCAACACGGTCACCGGGAAGATCGTGGCGATCGGCATCGAGGCCAAGCGGATGATCGGCCGTACCCCCGGCAACGTGACGGCCGTCCGGCCGCTCAAGAACGGTGTCATCACCGACTTCGAGGTCGCCGAGCGCATGCTCCGCTACTTCATCCAGCGGGTGCACGTCCGCCGTCCCTGGGCCAAGCCGCGCGTCATCGTCGCGGTGCCGAGCGGGATCACCGCCATCGAGCAACGCGCGGTGAAGGAGGCCGGCTACCAGGCGGGCGCGCGGCGGGTCTACATCGTGGAGGAGCCGATGGCGGCGGCCATCGGCTCCGGCCTCCCGGTGCACGAGCCGACCGGCAACATGGTCGTCGACATCGGCGGCGGGACCACCGAGGTGGCCATCATCTCGATGGGCGGCATGGTGACCAGCCAGTCGATCCGGGTGGGGGGCGACGAGCTGGACCAGGCGATCGTCAACTTCGCCAAGAAGGAGCACTCGCTCATGCTCGGCGAGCGCACCGCCGAGGAGATCAAGATCTCGATAGGTTCGGCCTGCGCCATGCCGGAGGAGGGGCACGCCGAGATCCGCGGCCGCGACCTGGTCAGCGGCCTGCCGAAGATGATCGTCGTGTCGGCGGGGGAGATCCGGGCGGCCATCGAGGAGCCGCTGAACTCGATCGTGGACGCGGTCAAGACCACGCTGGACAAGTGCCCGCCGGAGCTCTCCGGAGACCTGATGGACCGGGGCATCGTGCTCACCGGGGGCGGCGCGCTCCTGCGGGGCCTGGACGAGCGGCTGAGGGACGAGACGGGGATGCCGATCCACCTGGTGGACAACGCGCTCGACTCGGTCGTGCTGGGCACGGGCAAGTGCGTCGAGGACTTCGAGGCGCTGCAGCAGGTCCTCATCCCGGAGCCGAGACGCTGATGAAGGACACACGGCAGGCACGGGCGACGGTCGGGTTGCTGCTGGCCTCGGCCCTGGTGCTCATGACGGTCGACCACAGGGCGGGAGGGGACTCCCCCCTCGGTCCGCTCCGAGGCGCGGGCACGGCGGTGTTCGGCGCCGTCGAACAGGCGGGCGCGAGTGTCGCGCGGCCGGTGGTCCGCTTCT
Organism: Planomonospora antibiotica; assembly: GCF_014647955.1. Classification (NCBI taxonomy): domain Bacteria; kingdom Bacillati; phylum Actinomycetota; class Actinomycetes; order Streptosporangiales; family Streptosporangiaceae; genus Planomonospora; species Planomonospora antibiotica. The sequence continues at coordinate 5,571 of NZ_BMQE01000008.1, forward strand.
TCGAGGCGGTGGCGGCCGCACCCGAGGCGCAGCGCAGGGTCGAGGAGCTGCGCGGGGAGAACGAGCGGCTCAGGTACGCGCTGGCCGCGCAGGCGCTGGACCACCGGCGCTCGGCGGAGCTGCACCGCCTGCTGGGCACGGCGGGGCTCGGCGGCTACGAGGTCGTGCCCGCTCAGGTGATCGCCCGCAGGAACGTGCCCGGCTTCGAGGAGGCCGTGGAACTCGACGTGGGCAGCGCCGACGGGGTGCGACCGGAGATGACGGTGCTGAACGGCGACGGCCTGGTCGGAAGGGTGGTCCAGGTGGGACCGTCCACCTCGACCGCCGCGCTGATCAGCGCCCCCGCCTCGTCCGTGGGCGCCCGGCTGGAGGGCAGCGGCGAGATCGGAGTGGTGCGGGGGGCCGGGGAGAACGGCCGGCTGCTGCACTTCCGGCTGCTCGACTCGGCCACGCCGGTCACCCGGGGCCAGCGGATCGTGAGCTTCGGCTCGCAGCGCGGCGTGCCGTACGTGGCGGGGGTGCCGATCGGGGTCGTCGAGCGGGTGGAGGCGACTCCGGGTGAGCTGACCCGGGTCGCGTACGCGCGGCCGTACGCGGACCTGACCGCGTTGAACGTGGTGGGGGTGGTGGTGCGGCCGCCGGCGCGCGATCCGCGCGACGCGGTGCTGCCGCCCGCCGGGCAGAACGGAGCCGGACGGTGAACCGCGACGCGCTCTCCGCGGGCCTGGTCCTGCTGCTGATGACCGTCCAGGTCACGTTCGTCAACCGGCTGCCGCTGCCCGGTGACGCCGCGCCCGACCTGGTGCTGCTCGCGGTGGTGGGGTACGCCCTGGCCCGCGGGGCCCGGGCCGGGGCGGTGATGGGCTTCGCCGCGGGGCTGTTCGGGGACCTCCTGCCGCCGGCCGCCCACGAGATGGGGCAGTACGCGCTGGTGCTGTGCCTGGTCGGGTTCGTGGCCGGGCGTTGGACGGAGAGCCGCCCGGAGGCCGGGCTGGCGGTGGCGCTGGGCTGCGCGGCGCTGGGGCCGGTGGTCGCGGTGGTGGTCGGTGTGGTCTTCGGCGGTGCCGAGGCCGGGGTGGTGGCGCTCTCGGGCGGGCTGCTCCCGGTGATGATCTACAACGTGCTGGCCGCGCCGCCCATGGTGTGGGCGGCGACGAGGGTCGTCCGGGGCCGGGACCGCTCCCGGGTCCGGAGCCGGGAGCGGCGCGCGGGGCGCGCGGGACGTCTGGTGGGAGGCCGTCCATGATCCATATGCGGCGGAGGCTGGCCGTGGTGCAGGTCCTGCTGGTGGTGCTGCTGGTGGTGGTCACCGCGCGGCTCTGGCAGGTGCAGGTGGTGCGCGGCGCGCAGTACGCGGCGGCGGCGACCGAGACGCGCACCCGCGACGTCGTGGTGCCCGCCGTCCGGGGGCAGATCCTCGACTCGGCCGGACGGCCGCTGGTCCGCAACCGGACCACGCTGGTGGTCTCGGTGGACCGGACGAAATTGGGCCGGATGAAGGACAAGGGGGCGGCCGTGATGGCACGGCTGGGATCGGTGCTGGGCCGCGATCCGCAGGATCTCACGCTGCGGCTCCGTCCGTGCGACGCCCGGGTCTCCCGCCCGTGCTGGGCGGGTTCGCCGCACCAGCCGATCCCGGTCGACGCCGACGTGGACACCCCGGAGGCGCTGCAGATCCTGGAGCGGCAGGAGATGTTCCCGGGGGTCACGACCGAGGTGCAGGCCGTACGGGACCATCCGGGCGGCGGCGCGGCCGTGCAGGCGCTCGGCTACCTGCAGCCGGTCACGAAGGAGGAACTGGAGCGGCGCCAGGGGCTGAAGGCGGAGTTCTCCGGGGTGGACATGGCGGGCAGGGACGGCCTGGAGTCGGTGTACGACCAGGAGCTGCGGGGCACCCCGGGGTGGCGCCGGGTCCAGGTGGACCGGCTCGGCAGGGTGCTCGGGGTCGAGCACGAGGTGCAGGGCAAGGCCGGCCACACGCTCATCACCAGCATCGACGCCAGGGTGCAGGCCGTGGCCGAGCGGGCCATCGCCGAGGCGATGAAGGCCGCGCCCAAGGCCGACGGTGCGGCGGCGGTGGTGCTGGACGCCAGGACCAGCCGCGTCATCGCGCTCGCCAGCGCCCCCTCCTACGACCCGGCGGTCTGGGCCGGCGGCATCGGCGAGGAGGAGTACGAGCGGCTGCTGTCCGGCAAGTCCGGCAAGCCGCTGGTCTCACGGGCGATCAAGGGGGAGTTCGCGCCCGGATCGACGTTCAAGATGTCGTCGGTGGCCGCGATGTTCAAGGCCGGCTACCCGATGAACGGCCACTACAACTGCCCCGGCTCCTTCATGGTCGGCAGCCGGGCGTTCCGCAACTTCCGCGGCCGGGCGCTGGGCTCCATGACGCTGCACACGGCGCTGGTGAAGTCGTGTGACACGATCTTCTACAAGGCGGCCTACGAGCAGTGGCTCAAGGACGGCGGGCTGCGGCCGAAGGGCAAGCCCCGCGAGGTGATGGCGAAGACGGCGCGGGCCTTCGGGTTCGGCCGCCCCACCGGGGTCGACCTGCCGGGGGAGTCGCCGGGGCGGATCCCCGACCGGGCCTGGAAGAAGAAGATGTGGGCCGCCACCAGGGACGTGAACTGCAGGCGGGCCAAGGAGGGCTACCAGGACGTCGCGAAGACCGACGCCGGCCGGGCGGCCTTCCTCACCAGGCTGGCGCACGAGAACTGCCTGGAGGGATACCAGCTGCGGCCGGGCGACGCGGCCAACTTCTCCATCGGGCAGGGTGACGTGCTGGTGACGCCGCTGCAGCTGGCGGCGGCGTACGCGGCGCTGGTCACCGACGGGAAGCTGCGCAGTCCCCGGCTGGGCTGGATGCTGGTCCGGCCGGACGGCACCAGGGTCAAGGAGATCAAGGCGCCGGTGCGGGGCACGCTGCCGGTCTCCGCGACCGAGCGGGCCTACATCAAGCGGGCGCTGAGCCAGGTGGCCTCCGACGGTACGGCGGCCGGGGCGTTCACCGGGTTCCCGATGAAGAAGGTGAGGATCGGCGGCAAGACCGGTACCGCCGAGGTGTACGGCAAGGCCGACACCTCGTGGTTCGCCTCGTTCGCCCCGGTGGAGGACCCGCGGTTCGTGGTCGTCGCCATGGTCTCCCAGGGCGGCCTGGGCAGCGCGGCCGCGGCGCCCGCCGTACGGAAGATCTACGAGGGCATCTACGGGTTCACCCCCAAGGGGAAGCCGGCGCCCGCGGCGCTGCCGGGCGGGGCGCCCGCGGCCAGACCTCCGGTGATCAAGCAGGACGGGACCCTCGCATGGTGAACCGGGTGATCGCCGCGGCGGACCGCTCCTTCGCCCGCAGGGCGGTGGGAGCGGCCTCGCCGGTGTGGCGGGTGGACGGGGTGCTGGCGGTCGCGGTGGCGGCGCTGGCGGTGATCAGCGTGCTCATGGTGTGGTCGTCGACCAGGACCTGGGCGCCGGGCAGCACCGGGCTGGTCAAGAAGCACGTGCTCAACCTGGGGGTCGGCGCCGCGCTGGCGGTGGCGGTGACGGCGGTGAGCCACCGGACGGTGCGGGCCTACGCGCCGCTGGTCTACGGGGCGGCCCTGCTCGGGCTGATCCTCGTGATCACACCGGTCGGCGCGGAGGTCAACGGTGCCCACTCCTGGATCATGCTGGGCGGCGGCTTCGCCTTCCAGCCGTCGGAGTTCGCCAAGCTCGGCCTGGTGCTCATGCTGGCGATGCTGCTGGCCCAGCCCGCGGAGGGCAGCGACCGGCCGCGCGGGCCGGACGTCGCGGTGGCGCTGGTGGTCGCGGCCGTCACCATGGGACTGGTCATGCTCCAGCCCGACTTCGGCACCACGATGGTGCTGGGCGTGATCACGGCGGCGGCGCTCGTCCTCAGCGGGATCCGCAAACGCTGGCTCGTCCTGCTGCTGCTCGCCGTGGCGGCCGCGGGCACGGCCGTCTGGCGGCTCGACGTGCTGGAGCCGTACCAGGTGGCCCGGTTCACCGCCTTCCTCGACCCGTCCACCGACCCGCGCGGCGTCGGCTACAACAGCACCCAGTCGCTGAACGCGGTCGGGTCGGGGCGGCTGTTCGGCAAGGGGCTGTTCGGCGGCGGCCAGACCATGGGCAGGTTCGTGCCCGAGCAGCACACCGACTTCGTCTTCACGGTGGTGGGGGAGGAGTTCGGGTTCCTCGGCTCGGTCACCGTGGTGATGCTGCTCGGGGTGGTCCTGCTGCGCGCGGTGCGGATCGCGCGGCGGTGCGGCGACCGGTTCGGCACTCTGGTGGCCGGTTCGATCGTGTGCTGGCTGGCCTTCCAGGCCTTCGTCAACGTCGGCATGACGATCGGGATCATGCCGATCACCGGGCTTCCGCTGCCGTTCGTCTCCTACGGCGGCACCGCGACCTTCGCCAACATGATCGCGATCGGGCTGCTCCAGGCGGTCCATCTGCGGTCGCGGCCCTTCTGACCTCCCCGGGCGTCCCCGGGGAGCGTTACATGAGAGGCTCCCGCATGTGTGCGGAATCCGGCTCTCACTGGCGTTTCCCGCGTCAGGCGAACATTCTGGGAACGACGCCGGAACCCGCGATGACGGAGGGGTCGTGACATCGGAGCTCGCCGAGCGGGAGCGCGCGCTGGAACTGTTGCGCACCGCGTTCCCCGACTACCGGATCGTGTTCAGCAGGGGCCGATGGGCCGCGGTCTCGGCGGGCAGCCCTCCGGGGGTCTGGTTCGCCGAGACCCCGGGCAGCCTGTGCGGGCAGCTCTTCCAGGCCCAGCTGCGCAACGGCGGCACGGTCGTGCCGTTCGGCCGATGACTCCGGGCCCGCGGGGCGGGGACCGTGCCACCCTGGCCTACGCGACCATCATCCGGAACCGGACGCTGGCCGCGCTGCCCGGCCCGCCGACGGCGGCCGACGTCCAGCGGATGGTGGACGAGATCCACGCCTGCGCCCCGCAGCAGACCAGGTTCAAGTGCTGGCGGCTGGCGCACGGCTGGACCGTGGAGGAGGCGATCGAGCACTTCCACGCCATGTGCGACCGGCACGGCGTCAAACGGCGCGGGCTCAGCGAGCGCTCCTGGCGGGAGTGGGAGGCCGGGGCGCGGCCCGACCGCGACTACACCGACCTGCTCTGCCGGCTCTTCGAGACGGGGCCGGTCCAGCTGGGCTTCGCCCAGGACTACACGCCGGAGGGGTTGCGCGCCGCGACGGCGCCGCCGGCGCTGGACCTGATCGCGGCCGCCGCGGACGAGGCGGGCAGCCACGCGGAGCTGGCCGAGGCGAGCGAGCTGGGCGCGGGCGCGCTGGAGCGGTTGCGCACGCAGGTGGTCTGGGTGGGCAAGCGCTACGTCTCCGAGGCCCCGCTGCCCCTGTTCGTGGAGATGCGTGAGCTGCAGGAGCGCACCCGCAGGGCACTGGAGAAGCGCATCCACCCGGGCCAGGCCCGGGAGCTGTACTTCCTCACGGGCGCGCTGTGCGGGCTGATGGCGAACGTCAGCATGGACATGGACCGCCGGATCCCCGCCGACACCCTGGCCCGCGCCGCCTGGACCTACGGCAAGGTGGCCGGGCACGCGGCGCTGATGGGCTGGGCGCGCGGCATGCAGTCGTCGGTGGCGCTGTGGGACCGGCGCCACGGCGACGCGGCCAGGTACGCCGAGGAGGGCCTGACCCACCTGCGCACCGGGTCCGGCGCGACCCGGCTGCACATGCTGCGGGCCCGCGCCTACGCGATGCAGGGCCGCACCGCGGAGGCGGCCGAGGCGCTGGCCCGGGCCGCGGACGCCCGCGCGGGCGGAACCGACGAGCTGCACGACGAGATCGGCGGGGAGTTCGCCTTCCAGCCCGCCAAGGAGCGCTACTACGCGGCGGTCACCCACCTGCACCTGGGAGACCCGGCCCGGGCCGCCTCCTCGGCGCGGGAGTCGCTGCGGCTGTACGCGGCGGGGGAGCCGGAGAACCGCTCCTACGGCTGCGAGTCGATGGCGAGCGCCCACCTGGTGATCGCCCACCTGATGGAAGGGGACGCAGAGGGAGCGGAGGAGGCGATGGCGCCGGTCCTAGCGCTCCCGCCCGACCGGCGGATCGGCAGCCTGGGCGCCACCCTGCGCACCGGGCGCGCACTCGTCGCGGCCCGGCCGGACGGCGAGCGGCTGGCCCGCCGGATCGAGGGCTTCTGCGCCGCGGGCCTGCCGCAGCAGGCCCGGCACGCGATCTCCGAGAGGAACCGATGATGACGATCACCGCCGAGGGCGGGATCCTCGGCCGGGCCGACGCCGCCGCGCTCGCCCTGACCTGTGCGAGGGCCGGCCTGAGCACCGGGGGCGTCACCCTGCTGCGCGACTTCGCCAACGCCGTCTACCACCTTCCCGCCGAAGGCGCGGTGGTACGGCTGGCGCAGGCGTCGCCGGGCCGCCTCGACCGGCTCGCCATCTCCGTCCGGGTCACGCGCTGGCTGGCGGAGCAGGGCTTCCCGACGGTCCGGCCGCTGGAGGTGCGGCAGCCGGTGGCGGCCGAGGGATATCTGGCGACCTTCTGGCACTACGCGGCGCACGTCGGCCCGCGGCCGGAGCCGGGGGACCTCGGGGTGCTGCTGCGGCGGCTGCACGAGCTGCCGCCGCCCCCGTTCGAGCTGCCCGTGCACGACCCCTTCGGGCCGGTGCGCCGGGCGATCGGCGCCAGCCTCGTGCTGGGCGACGACGACCGGGACTGGCTGCTGCGCCGCTGCGAGGGCCTGGCCGAGGCCTATTACGAGCGGGTGAGGTTCGCGCTGCCGTACGGGCTCGTCCACGGCGACGCGCACCGGGGCAACCTGATCCGCGGTGCGGAGGGCCTGCTGCTGTGCGACTGGGACTCGGTGTGCGCGGGGCCCAGGGAGACCGACCTGATCCCGACCCTGCAGGGGGTGCGGTTCGGGCTGACCGCACGCCAGCGCGCGGAATTCAGCCGGGCGTACGGCTGCGACCTGACGGAGTGGGAGGGCTATCCGGTGATGCGCGACATGCGTGAGCTGCAGACCCTCACGGCCGTGCTGCGCAACGGCCACCGCGACCGGCGGGCCCGCGAGGAGCTGCGGCACCGGCTCGACTCGCTGCGAGCGGGCGACGACCGCCCGTGGCACCCCTTCTAGGCCGATACGCTTGAAGGTATGCCTGTCGAGTCACTGTTTCCCCGCCTGGAAGCGCTCCTGCCCAAGGTGCAGAAGCCGATCCAGTACGTCGGGGGTGAGCTCAACTCGACCGTCAAGGACTGGGACTCCGCGGGAGTCCGTTGGGCTCTGATGTATCCCGACGCCTACGAGGTGGGACTGCCCAACCAGGGCGTCCAGATCCTCTACGAGATCCTCAACGAGCTGCCGGAGACGCTCGCCGAGCGGACCTACGCGGTCTGGCCGGACCTGGAGGCGCTGATGCGCGCCGAGGGCGTCCCGCAGTTCACCGTCGACGCGCACCGGCCGGTGCGGGCGTTCGACGTGCTCGGGCTCTCCTTCTCCACCGAGCTCGGCTACACCAACATGCTGACCGCGCTGGACCTGGCGGGGATCCCGCTGATGGCCGCCGACCGCGGCGACGACGACCCGATCGTGCTCGCGGGCGGCCACGCCGCCTTCAACCCGGAGCCGGTCGCCGACTTCCTCGACGCCGCGGTGCTGGGCGACGGCGAGCAGATCGCCATCGCGATCACCGAGGTCGTCCGCGAGTGGAAGGCCGAGGGCTCGCCCGGCGGGCGCGACGAGCTGCTGATGCGGCTGGCCGAGTCCGGCGGGGTCTACGTGCCGAGGTTCTACGACGTCGACTACCACCCCGACGGCCGGATCCGGCGGGTCGCGCCGAACCGCCCGGGCGTGCCGTGGCGGGTGCACAAGCACACCGTCATGGACCTGGACGAGTGGCCTTACCCGAAGAAGCCGCTGGTCCCGCTGGCCGAGACCGTGCACGAGCGGTTCAGCGTGGAGATCTTCCGCGGCTGCACCCGGGGCTGCCGCTTCTGCCAGGCGGGGATGATCACCCGTCCGGTGCGGGAGCGGTCCATCACCACGATCGGCGACATGGTCGACGCGGGCATCCGGGCGTCCGGCTTCAACGAGGTCGGGCTGCTCAGCCTCTCCAGCGCCGACCACTCCGAGATCGGCGACGTCGCCAAGGGCCTGGCCGACCGCTACGAGGGCACCAACACCTCGCTCTCGCTGCCCTCGACCCGGGTCGACGCCTTCAACATCGACCTGGCCAACGAGTTCTCCCGCAACGGCCGCAGGTCCGGTCTGACGTTCGCCCCCGAGGGCGGCTCCGAGCGGATGCGCAAGGTGATCAACAAGATGGTCACCGAGGAGGACCTGATCCGGACCGTCACCACGGCCTACAGCCAGGGCTGGCGGCAGGTGAAGCTCTACTTCATGTGCGGTCTGCCCACCGAGGAGGACATCGACGTCCTCGGCATCGCCGACCTGGCCAAGAAGGTCATCCAGGCGGGCCGGGAGGCCACCGGTTCCCGGGACGTGCGCTGCACGGTCTCCATCGGCGGGTTCGTGCCCAAGCCGCACACGCCGTTCCAGTGGGCGGCCCAGGCCGACCACGAGACGGTCGACCGCCGGCTCAAGGCGCTGAAGGACGCCCTGCGCGGCGACAAGGAGTACGGCCGCGCGATCGGCCTGCGCTACCACGACGGCAAGCCCTCGATCGTGGAGGGCCTGCTCTCCCGGGGCGACCGCCGGGTGGGCGCCGTCATCCGGGCGGTGTGGGAGGACGGCGGCCGGTTCGACGGCTGGAGCGAGCACTTCTCCTACCAGCGCTGGATGGACGCCGCGGCCAGGGCCGGGGTCGACGTCGACTGGTACACCACGCGCGAGCGCGAGGAGAACGAGGTCCTGCCCTGGGACCACCTCGACGCCGGTCTCGACCGCGAGTGGCTCTGGCAGGACTGGCAGGACGCCGTGAACGACGTCGAGGTCGAGGACTGCCGCTGGACGCCGTGCTACGACTGCGGCGTCTGCCCGACGATGGGCACCGAGATCCAGATCGGCCCGACGGGCAGGAAGCTCCTGCCGCTGACCGTGGTGTGACGCGCGGCGCCGCGCGTCACCCCGGGGAAGAAGCCCGCCCCATCGGAGGTTGTCTGGGGTAGACCGTGCCGGGCACGGTCTGCCCGCCGTCAGACGGACCACCACGACCGGAAAGGAAGACACCACTCTGAAACCCGTTCCCGACGGGCCTCCGCCCGCACCCGTGGCGCAGCGCCTGCGCGTGCGCTACGCCAAGCGCGGCCGCCTGCGTTTCACCAGCCACCGCGACATCTCCCGGGCCCTGGAGCGCGCGATCCGGCGCGCGGACGTTCCCGTGGCGTTCAGCGCGGGCTTCTCGCCCCATCCGAAGATCTCCTACGTCGGAGCGGCCGCCCCGACCGGAGTCGCCAGCGAGGCCGAGTACCTCGAGATCAGCGTGACGCGGGAGTGCGACCCCGGCGGCCTGCGCGCCGCCCTGGACGCGTCCCTCCCACCGGGTCTCGACGTGCTCGACGTCGTCGAGGCCGGCACCGGCAGCCTGGCCGACCGGCTGGAGTGCTCGGCGTGGCGGATCCGGCTGCCCGGCGCGGACCCGGCCCTGGCCAGGGCGGCGGTGGAGCGGTTCAACGCCGCCGAGCGGATCGAGGTGGAGCGCCTGACGAAGAAGGGGATGCGCCGCTTCGACGCGCGTGAGGCGGTGGTGAGTCTCGAGGCCGCGGAGGAAGCGGAGGCAACAGCAGGTCAGGCGTCCAGTCAGTCATGTGTCATACTTCGCATGGTTGTACGGCACGCAACTCCTGCCGTTCGACCCGACGACGTTCTCACTGGATTGCGTCTCGTGGCCGACTTCGCGCCGCCGGTCCCTCCCGAGGTGACCAGGCTGGCGCAGGGGCCGCTGGACGTGCGCACCGGTGCGCCCGCCGATCCGTTCGGCCTGGACCGCGACAATTCGCGCGGCGGCGAAACGGAACCGGTGAGCGAGCACGTCGGCGGCGACCTATAGGACTTGGCGCCGGGCTTCGGCCCGGCGGACAGCGAGAGACGAGAGCTCCCGCGCGGCGCGGAGACGCGCCCGGGAGCTGACGGGAGAGCGCCCGCATGCTCGACAACGAGCCCAACGTCGGGGCCAATGGCCCTGCCGGGGACGTAACGGAAAAGACAGTTCAGCCGCGTCGCCGGCGAGCCGCCAGCAGGCCCGCGGGCCCGCCGCCGGAGCCGGAGGATCTGGAGCCCGCTCCGGAGCCGGCCCGGCGACCGGAGCCGGCCGCCGGGATCCCGGAGGCCGTGCAGGCCCCGGCCCCGGAGGAGAGGTCCGCCGGGGCTCCGGCCCGGGAGGAGGAGCCCGCTGTGGCTCCTGGACCCACGCAGGAGGAGGCGCCGCCGAAGCGCGCCACCCGGCGCAGGGCGGCCGCCCCGGCCTCCGCGGAGGAGGCCGCGCCGCCCGCGCGGCGCAGCCGTACCCGCAAGGCCGCGGCCGAGCCCGCCGCGGAGGAGGCCGCCGCCCCGGGGCCCGAGGCCGCCGAGGAGCGCCCCGCGGCCCCGGCCAAGCGGACCCGCACGCGCAAGAAGGCCGTCGAGACCGTTGAGGCGGAGCCGGAGCCGCCCGTCGACCTGACCACGGCCGAGGCCGCGGAGGTCGCGGCGTCGCTGCTGCTCTCTGTGCCCGCCGAGGCGCCGGCGGAGGAGGCCGAGGAGGAGGCCGGCGAGGACCGGCCCGGCCTCTTCACCGACCCGTTCGGGCTGACCGTCCAGGGACACGCAGAGGTGCCCTCGGTGACCTTCCAGGCCCCCGCGGCGGTGTTCCAGCCGCTGTTCCAGGCTCCCGACCCCTCCCTGGTCCAGCAGCCTCCCGCCCGCCCCGCTCCGGCGCAGCCGTTCGAGCCCGCCGGGATCGAGGAGGAGCCCGAGGAGGAAGAGGGCGAGGAGGAGGAGGCCGACGGCGACGACGAGGCCGCCGGCCGCCGTCGCCGCCGCCGCCGGGGCGGCCGCGGGCGCGGGAAGACGCGCGAGCAGGAGGAGGCCGAGAACGGCGACTCCGAGCAGGGCGCGGACGAGTCCGCCGCCGGATCGGCCGAGGCCGAGCGGGAGGAGGCCGAGACGGAGGAGGGCGGCACCTCGCGCCGTCGCCGCCGTCGCCGCCGCCGGGGTTCCGAGGAGGCGGAGGACGTCCAGGAGGTCCCGCCGAACACGGTGGTGCGCATCCGCGCGCCCCGGGCCGGGCGCGGCAGCGCCATGGACGAGGTGCAGAGCGTGCGGGGCTCGACCCGCCTGGAGGCCAAGAAGCAGCGCCGCCGGGAGGGCCGCGAGCTCGGCCGCAGGCGTCCGCCGATCATCACGGAGTCGGAGTTCCTGGCCCGCCGGGAGTCCGTCGAGCGGGTGATGGTGGTCCGCCGCACCGGCGACCGGACCCAGATCGCGGTGCTGGAGGACGACGTCCTCGTCGAGCACTACGTCAACCGCGAGGCGAGCCAGTCCTACGTGGGCAACGTCTACCTCGGCAAGGTGCAGAACGTCCTGCCGAGCATGGAGGCGGCCTTCGTCGACATCGGCAAGGGCCGCAACGCGGTGCTGTACGCCGGTGAGGTCAACTTCGACACCGCCGGGCTGGAGGGCCAGCCCAAGCGCATCGAGGTGGCGCTCAAGTCGGGACAGGCCGTCCTGGTCCAGGTCACCAAGGACCCGATGGGCCACAAGGGCGCCCGGCTGACGTCGCAGATCAGCCTGCCCGGCCGCTACCTGGTCTACGTGCCCGACGGCTCGATGACCGGCATCAGCCGCAAGCTCCCCGACAAGGAGCGGACCCGGCTCAAGAGCATCCTCAAGAAGGTCATGCCGGAGAACGCCGGTGTGATCGTCCGCACGGCCGCGGAGGGCGCCTCGGAGGAGGAGCTCGGCCGCGACGTGGCCAGGCTCTCGGCCCAGTGGGAGAACATCCAGCGCAAGGCCAAGTCGGCCAGCGCGCCCGAGCTGCTCTCCTCGGAGCCGGACCTGACCGTCCGGGTGGTCCGGGACGTGTTCAACGAGGACTTCACCTCGCTGGTCGTCGCGGGCGAGGTGTGGGACACGGTGGACGAGTACGTCCGCTACGTGGCCCCGCACCTGGCCGACCGGCTGACGAGGTGGGACGAGAACGGCGACGTCTTCGCGGCCTACCGGATCGACGAGCAGATCGCCAAGGCGATGGAGCGCAAGGTCTGGCTGCCCAGCGGCGGTTCGCTGGTGATCGACCGGACCGAGGCGATGACCGTCGTCGACGTCAACACCGGCAAGTTCACCGGGCAGGGCGGCAACCTCGAGGAGACCGTCACCCGCAACAACCTGGAGGCGGCCGAGGAGATCGTCCGCCAGCTCAGGCTCCGGGACATCGGCGGCATCATCGTCATCGACTTCATCGACATGGTGCTGGAGAGCAACCGGGACCTGGTGCTGCGGCGGCTGCTGGAGTGCCTGGCCCGTGATCGGACCAAGCACCAGGTCGCCGAGGTGACGTCCCTGGGACTGGTCCAGATGACGCGCAAGCGCGTCGGACAGGGCCTCCTGGAGGCGTTCTCCACCGTCTGCGAGTGCTGCAACGGCCGGGGCCTGCACATCTCGGCCGAGCCGGTCGAGGGCAGGCCCGAGCCGCGCGGCACCCAGGGCAAGATGGCGGTGGAGAAGGCGGTCGCGGAGAAGCTGGCCAAGGACGCGGGGAGCGCGGTCGCGGCCAGCGGGCAGTCCGGACGTGATACGGTGACCGATGCGCTTGACGATGTCCCGGATGAGGACACGCAGGCCGTACAGGCTGCCGGAAGGGGGCGGCGACGCTCCCGCAAGGCCAAGCCGGCCGACTAGGTCCAGCCCGCCCCAGGGCGGGGGACCCATCGGTCCGGTGACCGCCGGCGCGCCATGCCGCGCCGGCAACCCGACGTTCCGCCCGGTTCGACCAGGGCACCGCAGTCCGGTACCCTGGTGAATCGGTGCGCTAGTGGCGCGCCCTGTTCGCGCGCCTACCCGGTTCGTCGGTCCAATTTCGGTGACCACAGCCGGATGCGGGGCGCAGCATCCAGCGAGCAAGTAGGCAGAAGAAGGGTTCCGCGGTGTACGCGATCGTTCGTTGCGGCGGCAGGCAGCAGAAGGTCTCCGTCGGTGACGTCCTCGAGGTGGACAAGGTCGCCGGCGAGGTCGGTTCCACGGTTACGCTGCCGACGGTGCTCGTCGTCAACGACGGCGACGTGACCACCGAGGCGGGCAGGTTCACGGTCGCCGCCGAGATCCTCGGCGAGACCAAGGGTCCGAAGATCCGGATTCTGAAGTACAAGAACAAGACCGGTTACAAGAAGCGCCAGGGTCACCGTCAGCGGTACACCCAGGTGAAGATCACTGGCATCGACCAGGCCTGAGTTTCGGGAGTTTTGCGAGATGGCACACAAGAAGGGCGCGTCGTCCACTCGGAACGGCCGTGACTCGAACGCCCAGCGGCTCGGTGTGAAGCGCTTCGGCGGCCAGCTGGTCAACGCCGGTGAGATCATCGTCCGCCAGCGTGGCACCCACTTCCACCCGGGCGACAACGTCGGCCGCGGTGGCGACGACACGCTGTTCGCGCTGGCCGCGGGCCACGTGCAGTTCGGCTTCAAGCGCGGTCGCCGCGCGGTGAACATCGTCCCGGTCGCGGAGTAGATCCGCACCGACAGACGTTAGGGCAGGGGTGGATCGCGTCCAGCGGTCCACCCCTGTTCGTGTTGCGAAACGGGGCATCCCCGACAGCGGGTCCCGAAGATGGGGGTAGGAGAGCAGACATGCCGGACTTTGTGGACCAGGTGGTCCTGCACATCAAGGCCGGTGACGGGGGACATGGCTGCGCCTCTGTGCATCGGGAGAAGTTCAAGCCGCTGGGCGGCCCCGACGGCGGCAACGGGGGACGCGGCGGCGACGTGATCCTGGAGGTGGACGCGAACACCGCCACCCTGCTGGACTACCACCGCCGCCCGCACCGCAAGGCCGACAACGGCAAGCAGGGGTCGGGCTCCAACCGCGACGGCGCCAACGGGGCCGACGTCGTCCTGCCGGTCCCGTCAGGGACCGTGGTGAAGAACGCCGCCACCGGCGAGGTGCTCGTCGACCTGGTCGGCGCGGGCACCCGCTACGTCGTCGCCGAGGGCGGCCACGGCGGCCTGGGCAACGCCGCGCTGGCCTCCGCCAAGCGCAAGGCCCCCGGCTTCGCGCTGCTCGGCGAGCCCGGCGACGAGCTCGACGTGATGCTGGAGATGAAGAGCGTCGCGGACGTGGCGCTGGTCGGCTTCCCCAGCGCGGGCAAGTCCTCCCTCATCGCGGCGCTGAGCGCGGCCCGGCCGAAGATCGCCGACTACCCGTTCACCACGCTGGTGCCCAACCTCGGCGTGGTCACCGCCGGGGACACGGTCTTCACCGTCGCCGACGTGCCCGGCCTGATCCCCGGGGCCTCCGAGGGCAAGGGCCTCGGCCACGAGTTCCTGCGCCACGTCGAGCGGTGCAGCACGCTCGTGCACGTGATCGACTGCGCGACCATGGAGCCGGGCCGGGACCCGATCAGCGACTACGAGGCGATCGAGGCCGAGCTGGCCGCGTACGGCAAGCTGGAGGACCGCCCGCGCCTGGCCGTGCTCAACAAGACCGACGTGCCCGACGCGCGCGAGCTGGTCGACATCGTCCGGCCGATGCTGGAGGAGCGCGGCATGCGGGTCTTCCCGATCTCCGCGGCCACCCACGAGGGACTCCGCGAGCTGACCTTCGCCATGGGCGAGATGGTCGCCGCCGCCCGCGCGGCCGTCCCGGTGACCGAGCCGACCCGCCTGGTCATCAAGCCCAGGCAGCTCGGTGACGCCGGGTTCGCCGTGCGCCGGGTCGACGAGAACACCTTCCAGGTCACCGGGGTCAAGCCGGAGCGGTGGATCCGCCAGACGGACTTCACCAACGACGAGGCCGTCGGCTACCTCGCCGACCGGCTGGAGCGGCTCGGCGTCGAGGAGGAGCTGCTCAAGGCCGGCGCCAAGGCCGGCGCCGAGGTCGTCATCGGCTCCATGGAGAACGGCTACATCTTCGACTGGCAGCCCACCCTCAACGCCGAGGCGGTGCACCAGGGCCCGCGGGGCACCGACAACCGGCTCGGCTGACCCGATCCTTCCTCCCACCTGCTCCAGAAGAAAGGCACGCGTCGTGACCCCTGCGCGCGATCGGATCCGTACGGCAGCACGTCTCGTCGTGAAAGTGGGTTCGTCCTCGCTCACCACCCCGCAGGGGATGATCGACGTCGACCGGGTGGACGCCCTGGTCGACGTGCTCGCCGCCCGGCGGAGGACCGGCAC
Organism: Planomonospora antibiotica; assembly: GCF_014647955.1. Classification (NCBI taxonomy): domain Bacteria; kingdom Bacillati; phylum Actinomycetota; class Actinomycetes; order Streptosporangiales; family Streptosporangiaceae; genus Planomonospora; species Planomonospora antibiotica. Next base: position 20,886 of record NZ_BMQE01000008.1, read on the forward strand.
CCAGATCGTGCTGGTCTCCTCCGGCGCCATCGCGGCCGGGCTCGGCCCGCTGGGCCTGTCCGCGCGACCCCGCGACCTGGCCACCCAGCAGGCCGCCGCCTCGGTCGGCCAGGGCGTGCTGGTGGCCCGCTACACCTCGTCCTTCGCCCGGTACGGCCTGCGCGTCGGCCAGGTGCTGCTGACGGCCGACGACATGATGCGCCGCGCGCACCACGCCAACGCCCAGCGCACGCTCGGCCGCCTGCTGGAACTCGACATCGTCCCGATCGTCAACGAGAACGACACCGTCGCCACCGACGAGATCCGCTTCGGCGACAACGACCGGCTCGCCGCGCTGGTGGCCCACCTGACCCGCGCCGACGCGCTGGTGCTGCTCTCGGACGTGGACGCGCTCTACGACGGCGACCCCCGCAAGGCGGGCTCGCGCCGGCTGGCCGACGTGCGCGGCCCCGAGGACCTGGACGGGGTCGAGCTCGGCGGGAGCGGCGCGGTCGGCACGGGCGGGATGGTCACCAAGGTGCAGGCGGCCAGGATCGCCACCGGCGCCGGCGTGCCCGTGGTGCTCACCGCCGCCGCGCACGCCGCCCAGGCCCTCGCCGGGGCCGACATCGGCACCTACTTCCACCCGGCCGGGCGCCACCCGGGCACCCGGCTGCTCTGGCTGGCCCACGCCGCCACCGGCCGCGGCCGCCTCCACCTGGACCCGGGAGCGGTCGAGGCGGTCGTCGGCCGCCGCAAGTCGCTGCTGCCCGCCGGGGTCACCGGGGTCGAGGGCGATTTCGCGGCGGGCGACCCGGTGGACCTGTGCGGGCCGTTCGGAGGGGTCGTCGCCAGAGGCCTGGTCAACTTCGACGCCGCGGAGATCCCGGACCTGCTCGGCCGGTCCACCCGGGAGCTGGCCAGCAGCCTCGGTCCGGAATATGAACGCGAACTGATCCACCGTGACGACATCGTCATACTGGAGCCCACCCACTAGTCCCCATGGAGTGCGACATGTCTGCGTCGTCGGGAGACCTCACGACCGCTTCCGAGGTCTCCGAAGATTTCCTGAAGGTGGCCCTGGCGGCGAAGGAGGCCGCCACCGAGCTGGCCCCGCTGCCGCGGGCGCCGAAGGACGCGGCGCTGCGGGCGATCGCCGACGCGCTGGTGGCCCGCTCCGCCGAGATCATCGAGGCCAACGCGATCGACGTGGCCAGGGCCCGCGAGAACGGCACCTCCGAGTACATGGTCGACCGGCTCAGCCTGGACGCCGCCCGGATCGAGGCCGTCGCCGACGCCGTGCGGCAGGTCGCCGACCTGCCCGACCCGGTGGGCGAGGTCGTCCGGGGGAGCACGCTGCCCAACGGGCTGGAGCTGCGCCAGCTCCGGGTGCCGCTCGGCGTGGTCGGCATCATCTACGAGGGCCGTCCCAACGTCACGGTCGACGCGGCGGCGCTCTGCCTCAAGAGCGGGAACGCCACCCTGCTGCGCGGCTCCTCCAGCGCGTACGAGTCCAACACGGTGCTCGTGCGGGTCATGCAGGAGGCGCTGGCGGGCACGGAGGTCCCGGCGGGAGCCGTACAGCTGGTGCCCGGGGTGACCCGCGACTCGGTCAAGGCGCTGATGAAGGCCCGCGGGCTGGTCGACGTGCTGATCCCGCGCGGCGGGGCCTCGCTGATCGAGTCGGTGGTGCAGGAGTCGACGGTCCCGGTCATCGAGACCGGCACCGGCAACTGCCACGTCTACGTCGACGCCGACGCCGACCTCGACCTGGCGGTCGAGATCCTGCTCAACGCCAAGGCGCAGCGGCCCTCGGTCTGCAACGCCGCCGAGACGTTCCTCGTGCACGCCGCCGTCGCCGACGCCTTCGTGCCGCGCGCCCTGGCGGCGCTGGCCGAGGCGGGGGTCACGGTCCACGGCGACACGAGGATCGCCGCGTACGGCGACGCCGTGGTCCCGGCCGGCGAGGAGGACTTCCGCGCGGAGTACCTCTCGCTGGACATCGCCGCCGCCGTGGTCGAGTCGCTGGAGGACGCGGTCGCGCACATCAGGAAGTACGGCTCCGCCCACACCGAGGCGATCGTCACCCGATCGGTCACCGCCTCCCGCAGGTTCGTCGCCCTCGTCGACTCCGCGGCCGTGGCGGTCAACGCCTCGACCCGGTTCACCGACGGCGGCGAGTTCGGCTTCGGCGCGGAGATCGGCATCTCCACCCAGAAGCTGCACGCCCGCGGCCCGATGGGGCTGCCGGAGCTGACCTCCACCAAGTGGGTCTACACCGGGGAGGGCCACCTGCGCACGTCCTCGGGCACGGCCATCGCCTCCTGCCCGGGCGAGTCGCGGTAGGGGCGGACGGACCGCGGGGCCCGGGACCGGGCTCCGCGGGTTCCTTCACGGCCTGGTGAAGAGCATTGAAAGTCGCGGTGTGTGAACGTGTCGATGCGCTCCGCAGTGGGCATGGGTGGTTGGATTGGCGTCCATGCAGACCGTGATCGGGATTCTCTTCGTGGGCGTCGTGCTGTTCGGCGTCGACCGTCTGATGCTGTTCCTGGAGAGCCGGGGACACGTGAACTGGCGGCGGAAGGGCCGCCTGGACCTGTCGGCCGGGCCCGTGGCCGAGCTGGAGAGCCTGCTCGTCCCCGACCGGGGGGACGGGGACGGCGGGGACGGCGACGACCGGTGGGAGTCCGCCGAGCGGCACGGGTCCGCGGACCGGCGCGAGTACGCCGGCCGGCCGTGAGCCGCCTCCTCCTCCGCCGCGGTCTCCCTGCACGCTGATGCTTCCGGCTCCGGCGCGTCGCCGGAGATTCGTCGTACCCGCCCGCTATGGTGTGGTCTCCTATGGGTGGAGGGCGGGTGGGCAGGCTCGGGCGCGTCGGCCCGTACACGCTGGTGGATCGCCTCGGCAGGGGCGGCATGGGCGAGGTCTACCTCGCCACGGCCCGGCGTGGGGAGAAGGCCGCGCTCAAGATGCTCCATGACACGGTGGACGCCGACTCGGAGGCCGGCATACGCCTGGAGCGCGAGGTCCGTGCGCTCCGGCGGGTGGAGAGCCCCTACGTCGCCCGGGTGCTCGACGCCGACCTGGACGGCGACCGGCCCTACCTGGTCATGGAGTACATCGAGGGCGACACCCTGCTGGACCGGGTACGGCGCGACGGCCCTCTGGAGGGCGCCGACCTGATCGGCCTGGCGCACGGCCTGGCCACGGCGCTGGCGATCATCCACGCGGCGGGGGTCGTCCACCGCGATCTCAAACCGGCCAACGTCCTGCTCAGCGCTTCGGGTGAGCCCGTGCTCATCGACTTCGGCATCGCCCAGGTGCTGGACGCCACCCGGCTCACGATGACCGGCACCTTCCTCGGCACACCGGGCTACGCCGCTCCCGAGCTGTTCGCCGACGAGCCGGTGGGGGAGCCGGCCGACGTCCACGCCTGGGCGGCGACGGTCGCCTTCGCCGCGACCGGCCGTCCCACCTTCGGCCGGGGCACGGTCGAGGCGCAGATGTACGCCATCCTCAACGGGCAGGCGGATCTGGCCGGTGTTCCCGCGGCCCTCCTCCCGCTGATCCGCGCGGCCCTCCACCGGGAGGCCGCCAAGCGGCCCACGGCGGCCCTCCTCGCGGGCAGGCTGTCCCGGCTGGCGCGGGCCTCCTTCACCGATCCCGTCTCCGCAGGGACGCCGGAGCCGTCCGCGAGGGCGACCGGCCCGCGCCGGGCGGGCACGCAGCAGCCGGGGGCGCAGCGGACCGGCCAGGAGCGGACCGGCCAGGAGAGGACCGGTCTGGAGCGGACGGGCTCGGAGCGGACCGGTTCCGCTCCGGTGGGGTCCGAGCCCCGGATGAGGACCGCGCTGAGGAACGGCGGGGCGCCGCGCGGCGCGCGCTCGACCACGGGGGAGAACGCGAAGGCCGGACGCCGGCTCCCGGTGGTGGAACGGGCGGCTCCGGGAACGGGCAGAGGACGGCAGGGGGACGGCTCTCCGGCGGCGGAGGCCGTGGCGGGCTCTCCGGCGGGGCCGCTGCCCGCGGGGAACCTGACCCTGATCGTCCTCGCGGTGCTGGCGATTCCCTGCGTCGTGACCTCGGTGATCTGGCCGCCGGCCACCTTCGCGGTCACCGCCGTGTTCGTCGTCCTGACCCGCGCTGTCTGGACGGGGCACTGGCTGGTCAGGAGGCACAGGTCGGCCGCCGTCCGGAGGGCCCTGCGGGTGCTCGGCTTCCCGCTCGCCCTCACCGGATCTCTGCTGACCGCCGCGGTCTGGCCGGGCGCCCCCGCGGCGGGGCTGGCCGCGCTCACCCTGTGGCTGACCATGGGCGGGTCGCTGCCCCCGGAATGGTGGCTGCAACCCGCCCCGGTCCCCGTCGCCGTCGCCGGTGTCGTGTTCGGTGTGGTCTGCGGATGGATCACCGGCCGGGAGGTGGAACGGGCCGGTTCCCGGCTGCCGGAGCTCCGCCGGGAGGGCCTGCGCGCGATGGTCGTGCTGGGCGGTTTCGCCGCCGTGTGCACGGCGGCCGTGCGCGTGGTCGCGCTGGTGCTCTGAGAGCCGGTCTTCGCGGGGCACCGGCCCCGGTCGGACTGTCCTAGCTCACCTTGGCGGGAGAGGCGGCCCAGGTGTTGCAGGAGGCGGGGTCACCGGTGGCGTAACCCTGCTTGGACCAGTGGACGCGGCTGGCACCCTTGCCGTAGACGCGGTCCTTTCCCTTCACATCGCCGGTGTCCTTCACCATGCCCATCAGGTGGTTCCAGTTGGAGACCGGCCGTTCCAGCGAGGACCACACGCTCTTGATGAACACGCCGGCCAGGCAGTCCATCTGCAGAGAGTGCCGACGGTGCTGCTCGTTCAGCTCGGAGGTGTTCTTGTAGGGAGCGGCCCGGTAGGCCTCGCCGATTCCGGCGAGCTCCTGCACGTGGTAGGCGTACATCTGGCTCATGAGGTGGAGCAGGTAAAGATCGCCCGTGTTCTGGAGCAGGTTCTTGTGGAGACGGATGGCGATCGTTCTTGACTCAGGGCAGTGCCACGCCTCCGAGTCGCCGAACTTGTGACCGCAGAAGCGGGCGGGGGCCTTGGTGTAGAACTTGACGACGGGCTTGGTGAACTGCAGGCCCGCCGCTTCGAGATGCGTCTTCCACGAGGCGTTCAGGCAGTTCAGCACTGCGGTCAGATACTTCTTGGCCGAAGCGGGGTCGCCGTCCTTGACGGATTTCTCGGCGCATTCCTGCTCGGCGAGTGCGCCGGTGCCGTACAGGGCGTTCTTCGTCAGCGCCTCGTCCTTGATGGGGTAGGCGTGGCGGCGATCATACGGATTCTCATGGGGCCGAACAGTAAACTAGGCCCGTTTTGTGTGCAAATTAGTTTACCTATGCGAAAGGCCCGGAAGGTGAACTCCCGGACCTTTCGTGAACGATAAGGGAACGATACGGCTCAGTTGCCGTCACGGCGGGCGAACCGGTTGAAGATCCGCTCGCCGGCGTTGACCGCGCCCTCTGCCACGTCGCGCAGGACGCCGATGAACGGGTCCTGGGACTGCGACCACGACTCGCGGTAGGACCGGGCGGCGGCCTTGACCTCCTCGGAGATCTTGGCGCTGGAGTCGTCGGCGCGGCGGGGGTAGGCGCCGCCGAGGATCGTGTCGTACTCCCCGCCGCGGCGCCACTTGTCGAGCTCGGCGACGCGGGAGACCGCGAACGGATGGGTCGTGCCGAGCAGGTTCAGGACCTTCAGCAGGCCGTCGCGGACGTCGCCCGCCGTGTCGTACTCGCGGGCCTGGTCGAGGAAGGCCTCGATGTTCATCTCGTGCAGGCGCGAGCCGCCGGCGAGCTTCATCAGCGCCCGCAGGGCGGCGTCGGGGTCCTGGCCGACGAGGAGGCCGCCGCGGTCGGCGGAGAGCTCGGACTTGCGGTGCCACTCCTCCAGGCCCGCCACGATCGCGCGCAGGCCGATGTAGCCGAGCGGGATCCAGGCCACGCGGGTGGCCAGCCGGGTGAGGATGTCCAGCATCGTGCGGTAGACCGCGTGACCGGAGAGGATGTGCGCGGTCTCGTGGCCGATGACGAAGCGCTGCTCCTCCTCGTCCATCAGGTCGAGCAGGCCGGTGGTGACGACGATGAACGGGTCGTCGAAGCCGATGGCCTTGGCCTGGACCTGCGGGCTCTGCTGGACGTAGACCTCCGGGATGCGGTGGAGGTCGAGCACGTAGGCGGCGTCGCGGCCCATGTCGTGCAGGGCGCGGAACTGGGTGTCGCTCGTGCGCACCGCGGAGGCGAGGTAGATCAGGCGCAGGCGGCGCTCGCTGATCAGCCCGGACATCTGCTTGAGGACCGTGTCGAACCCGCTGAGCGAGCGGAGGGCGACCAGCGCGGACCGGTCGGCGGGATGTTCGTAGGCGCGGGAGCTGATGCCGGGGAGCTGCACGCGGTTGCGATCCGGGGTGGTGGTCATGCCCGGCATGCTACGTCGGCCCCGGGCGGCACGCGCGGGGGCTGGTTAAAAGCTCTGTGCGGTTCACGCGTATGGTCCATTTCATGATGAACGCTCCCACCGGCTACGGAAAGCGCCGTCTGGGTGTGATGGGCGGGACCTTCGACCCGATCCACCACGGGCACCTGGTGGCCGCCAGCGAGGTCGCCCACCACTTCGACCTCGACGAGGTCGTCTTCGTGCCGACCGGCCGACCGTGGCAGAAGGCGGACCAGGTCGTCTCGGCGCCGGAGGACCGCTACCTGATGACCGTGATCGCGACCGCCTCCAACCCGCGCTTCTCCGTGAGCAGGGTGGACATCGACCGGCCGGGTCCCACCTTCACCATCGACACCCTGCGGGACATCTCCGTGGCCCACGGCCCGGACACGGAGCTGTACTTCATCACCGGCGCCGACGCCCTCGCCCAGATACTGAGCTGGCGCGACGTGGACGAGCTGTTCACCATCGCGCACTTCGTCGGCGCGACCCGGCCCGGCCACCACCTGCACGACCCCGGCCTGCCCGAGGGGCGGGTGAGCCTGCTGGAGATCCCGGCGCTGGCCATCTCGTCGTCGGAGTGCAGGCAGCGGGTCGCCTCGGGGGAGCCCATCTGGTACCTGGTACCGGACGGCATCGTGCAGTACATCAACAAGCGCGGGCTGTACCGGCGGCCGGAGGGCTGACCGGGCCGTTCGTCATGAACGAACGGCGGGGCACGCCCGTACACCGGGTGGGACACGTCATCGGGGCGGCGGAGCGGGCCGGTCCGCGGGGCCGAGGAACAGGGCGGCCAGGCGGGGGAGGCGGCGGCGGGTCTCGTCGTCGTCGTCCACGTCCCAGTCCTCTCCGGTGGGGTGTTCCAGGAGGTCCATGGCGGCCACCGCGGCCGTCACCACGTCGTCGAACGACTCCGATTCGCCCTGAACGCGTTCGTACGCCCGCTGCGCCGCGTAGGAGGCGTCCTCGCAGCCGATCCAGCCGCCTTCGTCGCGGCTCATCCGTACCACCACGGGAAGCTCCGCGAGCGAGTCGGGGTCGGCGACGGCCCGGGTGAACGTCGCGCGCCCCAGCAGCACCAGCCCCGCGCGGAAGTCGATGAAGCCGTCGTCCCCGCATCCGCCCTGGATGAGATGGGCGGCGTTCCACAGCGGCCACCGGTACGCGGAGTCCGCGACCTGGACGAAGAGCCGCTTGAACGCGATGATCTCAGCGGGTTCCAGCTCGGCGAGCGAGCCGGTCAGGATCTCCACTATGGGGTCGTCCGGCGGGTCCCGGTCGTCGGCCCGGTCACCGGCGGATCTCCGTACTCGCTCGATGATGTCCCACCAGGTGTCGATGTCCACCCTGGTCACCATAGCGACCGGTGCCCTCCCGCCGGTGCGGGCGGAACCGGGCGGCCGGGGTCCGTGCTCCGGCCGTCCCGGCAATCGGTTTGCGGTGTGGAATCGGGTGGCACACGATAGGCGTTGTACTGACTGCCCGCTTTCGCCGCGGGCCGTGCCGGGCATCCTTAGGGGTGACAGCGCCGACTACCGGAGGACTGACCCACACCGTGACCGCAACCGACAGATCCGTCCAGCTCGTCAGGATCGCCGCCGAGGCGGCGGCGGACAAACTGGCCGACGACATCCTCGCCTATGACGTGAGCGACCAGCTCGTCATCACCGACGCGTTCCTGCTCTGCTCCGCCACCAACGACCGCCAGGTCCGCGCCATCGTCGACGAGATCGAGGAGCGGCTGCGGGTCGAGGCCGATGTCAAGCCGGTCCGCCGCGAGGGCGAGCGCGAGGGCCGCTGGGTCCTCCTCGACTTCATCGACATCGTCGTGCACGTCCAGCACGAGGAGGACCGCACCTTCTACGCGCTCGAGCGCCTCTGGAAGGACTGCCCCGCCATCGCCCTGCCGGACAGCGTGACGCAGGTCGCCGCGCAGCGTGCCCGGCCGGCGGCGCCGGAGGACGCTCTGTGAGGCTGAGGCGCACGAGCGCCGGCGAGCACGGCCGCACGGCGGCTCACACCTGGCGGCAGGGGGCCGGATGAGCCGCCGTGTCGTGTGCCTGCGGCACGGCCAGACGCTGTGGAACGTCGAGCGGCGGTTCCAGGGGCACACCGACATCCCGCTGGACGAGACCGGTGCGGCTCAGGCCGCCCGTGCCGCCGGACTGCTCGCCTACCTGCGCCCCGACATGATCGTCTCCTCCGACCTCCAGCGCGCCCTGCACACCGCCAGGGCGCTGGGCGGGGTCACCGGCCTGGACGTGGCCGTGGACAAGGACCTGCGCGAGCGCGGCGGCGGCGAGTGGGAGGGGCTCACCCGGGAGCAGATCTCCACCGGCTGGCCCCGTGAGTTCGCCGCCTGGGAGGCTCCGGGCGGAGAGGACGTCGCCGACGTCGCCGAACGGGTCTCGGCGGCGGTCCGCCGCTGGGCCGCCCGGCTGGAGCCCGACGGGCTGCTGGTCGTGGTCTCCCACGGAGCCGCGATCAGGCTCGGCGTCGCCAAGCTGATGGGACTGCCCCAGGAGCACTGGCCGGCGCTGGGCGGCCTGGGCAACTGCTCGTGGTCGGTGCTGGAGGAGGGACGCAAGGGCTGGCGCCTCATGGAGCACAACGCCGGGACCCTGCCCGAGCCGGTCCAGAGCGACGACAGTCCCGAGGCCACGCGGACCTGATCGCCTGGTCGTACGGCTCGCCCCGGTGACGGGCGCGAGCCGTACGGACGTCGATTAGGTGAACGGGACGATGTCCCTATATGCTTCCGGAGCGCCGCGACGAGAGCACTCGGAGCGGTGACCAGGGGCTATGGCGCAGCTGGTAGCGCGCCTCCATGGCATGGAGGAGGTCTGGGGTTCGAATCCCCATAGCTCCACTCCGGGGCCGTTCTCGAAATGGCCTGGAATGCGTTGACGGGATCCCGTCCGATCACCCGATCGGGCGGGATCCCGTCGTTTTCCGGGTCGGCGCGGCCGCCGGGCGGACTCGCTGGAGCGGCGGGCCGCGGCGCGTGAGACGGCCGTCTCGGAGTCGCTTCACAGGGTGGTCAGACGTTCGCGTTCCGGCGGGACCAGCGGCTGCCGACCAGGCGGCGTGCGGTGCGCGGCGTGCGGTCGCGGGTGTCGGTGCGGAACCAGAGCTGGACCCGGGCGCCGCCGAGGGAGGAGGCGTCGATCCTCAGATCGCCCCCCGAGGACTCCGCGAGCCGGCGGGCGATGTCCAGGCCCAGCCCGGTGGAGCCCGCGCCGCTGGCCCCGCGCCGCAGCGCCGCCGCCGGGTCGGGGATGCCCGGTCCGGCGTCGGCGATGAGCACGCCCACCGTGCCGGAGCCCTGGTGCAGGGTCACGGTGAAGGCGGTGCCCTGGGGGGTGTGCCGGAAGACGTTGCCGAGCAGGGCGTCCACGACGGCGCTGAGCTCGGCCGCCGGGACCGGGACGCGGACGGGCGCGTCCGCGCCGATCAGTTCCCACGGCCGCTGCTGGTCCTCGGCGAGGGCGGACCAGAAGGTGAGCCGCTCGCGCAGCACCTCGGCCGCGTCGCAGGAGACGGCTTCCGGGGCACGGGAGGGGGCGCGGGCCGCCGCGATGATCTGGTCGACCTCGGACTCCAGCCGGCTGAGGGAGTGGCGGCTCTGCTCCGCCTCCGGGCCCAGGTGGTCGAGGCTGAGCCGCAGGGCGGTCAGCGGGGTGCGGAGCCGGTGCGACAGGTCGGCGGCCATCTCGCGTTCGGCGGCGAGCAGCTGCACGACCCGGTCGGCCATGGCGTTGAAGGCCTCCGCCGCGGTGACGAGCTCGGGCGGGCCCTCGGGCCGGATGCGGACGCTGAGGTCGCCGGCGCCCAGCGAGCTCGCGGCCCGGCCGAGCCGCCGAGCCGCCCGCACCATGCGCACGCCCAGCCGGTCGGCGACCAGCACCGACCCCGCGGCCAGCACCACGGCGAGCCCGGCCAGCACCGCCCACGACTGGGCGACGCCCCGGGTCAGCTCCTCGGCGGGCACGAAGACCTCGACGACCACGGTCCGTCCGCCGTCCAGGGCGACCGGGCGCAGCAGGAGGTAACCGGTGCCGGTCTCGACGGTGTCGGCCCTCGTCAGCCGGGAGACCGCGGCCACGGTCGCGGCGGGCGCGCGGACGGTGCCGACCGTGCCGCCGCCCGGCAGGTGCACGGCGATGCGGTCCCGGGCCCCGCTGCTGGCCAGGGCGTGGGGGAGCCGGTTCGGGTCGAGGGTGATCGCCAGCACCGGGACGAGCGCCGAGGCCTGCCGTTCGGCCTCGGAGATGGCCCTGGTGTGGGCGATCTCCTTGACGATGATCCCGAGGGGGATGAGGAAGGCCAGGGCGATCATCGAGGCGCCGGCGAGTGCGAGCAGGGCGAGGGTCCGCCTCATCGGGGTGTGACCAGCATGACGCCGACCCCGCGCACGGTGTGCAGGTAGCGGGGCGCGGAGGCGCTCTCGCCGAGTTTGCGGCGCAGCCACGACAGGTGGACGTCGATGGTCTGGTCGTCGCCGTAGGACTGCTGCCACACCTCGGCGAGCAGCTCCTTGCGGGAGACGACCCGGTCGGCCCGGGCCGCGAGGTAGGCCAGCAGGTCGAACTCCCGGCGGGTCAGCGTGAGCGGCACGCCGTCCACGGTGGCCTCCCTGCGGTCCAGGTCCACGGCGAGTCCTCCCGCGCGGACCACCTTCGACGGTCCGGCGGGCCGCGCGCGCCGCAGGACGGCCTCCAGCCGGGCGTTCAGGTGGTCCCCGGAGAACGGTTTGACCAGGTAGTCGTCCGCCCCGGCCTGCAGCAGGCGGACGATCTCCGCCTCGTCGTCCCGGGCGGTGGCCACGATCACCGGGACGCTGGAGACGCTGCGCACCATCTTCAGCGCCTCCGAGCCGTCCAGGTCGGGCAGGCCGAGGTCGAGGATCACCGCGTCCGGGGGATGCTGGGTGATCTCCCGCAACGCGTCGAGAGCACGCCCCGCGCTGCGCACGGCGTGCCGGCGCCTGCTCAGTTCCTGGATGATCGCGGAGCGTACGTACTCGTCGTCTTCCACCACGAGAACGGTCGCCATGGGGCGTAACCGTAGTGAACAAACAGGCATCTAGGGTAATAATTCACCGCATGCGGCAGAGCTTGGGATTCATCGCGGTGTGGCTCGGCGCCACCGTGCTGGCGACGTGGGTCGCCTGGTTCGGTGTCCGCGACGTGCTGCGCAGCGAGGTCGTCGACGACATGAGGATCGAGCCGCTCAGTGCCGTGAACGGACGGACGGGGGCGGCGGTGCTCCCCGTCGGGGTCCCCGCCGAGTCGACCGCGGGCGTGGGCACCCCGACCGCGACCGCGCGGTCCGAGGCGCCGGAGAAACACGCCCGGACCCGTCCCCCGGCCACCCCCGCGCCGACGGGCACCGCCGAGCCGGTGAGCCCGACCACCGCTTCCGCTCCGCCGGCGACCCGCCCGCCGAGCAGGCCGGCGAGCTCCGGCAGTCCTCGGTCCCGGCCGGACCCGTCCCCCGAGCCCACGGCCACCCGGACCTCGTCGGCGCCGAAGGCCTCGGCGTCGAAGGCTCCCGAGGCCAAGGCGGCCCCGGACGCGAACGTGCGGGTGGTGAACGTGAAGGGCGGCTCGGTGTCGTTCGTCATCGAGAACGGCGTCTGCCGGCTGGTCTCCGCCGCGCCCAACGCGGGCTACGAGACGAAGGTCTCCCAGGCCGACGGGTGGATCCGGGTGGACCTGATCCAGGGGGCGCACGGCTCGTCGGCCTTCTGCATCGGGCACGAGAACCGCACCGACGTCTGGGAGTTCTGACCCGCCGCCTCCGGGAACGCGGCCGGATGACCCGCGGGGACCGCCCCGGGCGGCGGACCCGGACCGCCCCGGGGTCGCGGGACGGGAGGCCACGGGGGCCTCACCGTCCGGAGGTCGCGGCCGTTCGAGTTCGCGGAGCCGTACGTCGGTGTCCGGAGGTCACGGTCGTTCGAGTTCGCGGAGCCGTACGTCGGCGTCGGCGATGCGGTCCTCGCCGAATACGGCCACGCCGTGCTCCTCCAGCAGCGCGGTGGTGACGCCCCGGCCCGGCAGCAGGCGGCCGCGGAAGGTGCCGTCGTAGACGGTCAGGCTCCCGCAGGAGGGACTGCCCTCCTTCAGGATCGCGATCCGGGCGCCCGCGGACCTCGCGGCGGCCAGCGCGGCCCGGGCGCCCGCGAGGAACTCCCCGGTGACGTCCGTGCCGTCGGCGGCCAGGACTCTGGCGGCGCCCGCGAGCACGGCCGCGCCTCCGGCGCCGCCGGAGATCTCCGCGGCGGGGCGGGGGACGGGCAGCCCCCCGGAGACCTCGGGGCAGAACGGGACGAGCCTGCCCTCCTGCCGCCAGCGGGCCAGTACGGCGTCGCCGCTCGTCTTGGCGGCACCGTCGTAGCGGACCTTCCGCCCCATCAGGCAGGCGCTGACCACGATCATCTCCACGCCCTCCAGCGTACGCGCCTCGGATCGGAGGGCGGGAGGGGCGGGCAGTACCCTGTCTGCCATGTCCGCAAACCTCAGGGCGTCCCGATGATCGGGCCGCTCGCCACCGGTCTGATCGTGTTCGCGCTGCTGGTCGCGTTGGCGAGTCTGCTGACCACCGCGCTGAACAAGTCGATGGGCACCGTGCTCCTCGTCGCGCTGGGCGTGCTCGAGATCGGCCTGCTGGTCCAGGCGGGATTCGTGGTCGCCGCGCTGGCCGGAGGAGAGGGGCCGGACGACACCGCCACCTTGATCGGCTACACGGCGGGCACCGTGGTGATCCCTCCGGTCGCCGCGTTCTGGGGGGTGGGCGAGCGCTCCCGCTGGGGTCCCGCCGTGATCGCGGTCGCGGGTTTCGCGATCCCCGGCATGGTCGGGCGGATGCTGCAGATCTGGCAGGGGATGGGATGACCGGGCGCGCAGAGGAGGGCCGGATGGAGAAGGGCCGGCCGGTGGACGGCGGGCACGCGACGGGCGCCGGGCCGGGCCGGGTCCTGGTCGCGGTCTACGGGATCTTCGCGCTGGCCGCCGGAGCGCGGGCGGCGGTGCAGATCTCACGGCAGTTCGGCGAGGCCCCGCTGGCCTACACGCTGTCGGCCTTCGCCGCCGCGGTCTACCTCCTGCTGGCCGTGGCGCTGGGCCGGGGGATGCGCCGCCTGGCGCTGGCGGCGTGCGGCATCGAGCTGGCCGGGGTGCTGATCGTGGGCACGCTGAGCCTGGTGGACCCGGAGGCGTTCCCGAAGGCAACGGTCTGGTCAGGTTTCGGGAGCGGTTACGTTTTCATCCCGTTAGTCCTTCCTGTCCTGGGTCTTTATTGGCTTTCCCGCCGTAGGTAGTTAGGCCGGAGCGCGGCTGGGCAGTCCAGCCTCCCCAACCGCAAACAAGGGAGGCAGACTGTGAGCACGATCGAGCAGTCCATCGACGTGAACGTGCCGATCCGTACGGCGTACAACCAGTGGACGCAGTTCGAGAGCTTTCCCGAGTTCATGGAAGGCGTCGAGTCGGTCAAGCAGCTGAGCGACACCCGGACGGCGTGGATCGTGGAGATCGCCGGCGTCCGCCGCGAGTTCGAGGCGGAGATCACCGAGCAGCACCCCGACGAGCGGGTGGCCTGGAAGTCCGTCGAGCGGCCGCACCAGGCGGGTGTGGTGACCTTCCACCACGTCGCCCCCGACACCACCCGGGTCACGCTCCAGATGGAGTACGACCCGGAGGGCTTCGTCGAGACGGTCGGAGACTGGCTCCAGATCGTCCGGGTCCGCGTCAAGGGCGACCTGGAACGCTTCAAGGCGTTCATCGAGTCGCGCGGCGCCGAGACCGGCGCGTGGCGCGGGGACGTCCCGGACCCGCAGGACCGCGGCGCCGACCCGCTGCTCGGCGGCGGCCTGCCGCCGACCACGCCGGGCCAGGGCCTCTGAGGCTCTCCCGGGGACTCTGAGCTGAGCGAAGGAGCCCGGGTTCCTCTCTGTCAGAAGAGAGGGACCCGGGCTTCCACCTTGTCAGGGATCTGTCAGGGATCCGGAATGTCAGGAACAAATACGGATTTCAGTCCTGTTACAGTTGGAGTCAGCCAATCATCCTATGAATTCACGGACTGAACCGGGAGGACCGAAACCGCATGAGCGTGCTCACCCAGGGGACCCGGGGCCGCACAGGGGAAGCGGCAGGATCCCTGACCTGGCTGCTCGTGCTGGGGATCGTCCTGGCCGCGCTGAACCTGCGCACCGCGGTCACCAGCGTGGGGCCGGTCCTGGACGAGATCTCGGCCGGCCTCGGCATGTCCGGCGCCGGCATCGGGCTGCTCACCACCCTCCCGGTGCTCATCTTCGCCACCGTCGGAGCGGCGACCCCGGCCCTGGCCCGCAGGACCGGAGAGCACCGGCTGCTGCTGCTCGCCCTCCTGGCGCTCGGAACCGGCCTGGTGATCCGCGCGATGGCGGGCTCCGCCGAGCTCTTCCTGTTCAGCAGCGCGCTGGCGCTGTCCGGCGGCGCGGTGGGCAACGTGCTCATCCCCACGCTGATCAAGCGTCACTTCCCCGGCAGGGCCGGGACGATGACCACGGTTTACACCACCGCGCTCGCGGTCGGCACCATGCTCGCCGCCGCGGCGACCGTGCCGATCGAGCGGGCCGCCGACGGCAACTGGCATCTCGCGCTCGGCGTGTGGGGCGCGCTGGCCGCCGTCGCCGCCCTCCCCTGGCTCGTGCTGCTGCGCAGCGAACCGGACAAGGACGCCGGCGCCGGCCGCCTCGGCCTGCGGACGCTGCTCCGCAGCAGGCTGGCCTGGTCGGTCACCGCCTACTTCGGCACCCAGAGCATGGTGGCCTACATCATGTTCGGCTTCCTGCCCCAGATCCTCGTCGACGGCGGCTACACCTCGGGGCAGGCCGGGCTGGTGCTGGGCGTCTTCACCGCGATCGGCATCCCGGTCTCGATGATCACGCCCTCGGTCGCCTCCAGGTTCGCCGACCAGCGGCCGGCGGTGGCCGCGTTCGTCGCCTTCTACCTGGTCGGCTTCCTCGGCCTCTGGCTGGCCCCCGCCGCCCTGGCCTGGCTCTTCGCCGTCCTGGTCGGCATCGGGATGGGGTCCTTCCCGCTCGCGCTGACCATGCTCGCCCTGCGCACCCGCACCCCCGAGGCCACCGCCGCGCTGTCCGCCTTCGGGCAGAGCGCCGGATACCTCATCGCGGGTGCGGGCCCCCTGGTCGTCGGCGTGATGCACGAGGCGACCGGAGGCTGGACGCTCACCTTCCTGCTCCTGCTCGCGGTGGTCACCGTGCAGCTCGCCGCCGGCTGGTACGCCGGCCGCGCCCGTTACCTGGAGGACGAGCGGGTCCAGGCCCGCTGACCCCTCCCGCCCGGCCGCGGCCTGCGCCTCCTCGGGGGCGGCGCAGGCCGCGGCCGGCACCGCGGACGGTACGCGGGCCCGGCGCGGGAGGTCAGGCCGCGACCCGCGCCCCGGCCGCCCGCAGCGCGGCCCGCGCGGCGGCCAGGGCGCTGTGCGTGGAGACCTCGCTGAGCATGCCGGGGGCCGCGACCGAGTCGCCCGCCAGCCAGACGCCGTCCCCCCGGTCGATGACGAAGGCGGCCGCCGTACCGGAAGCGCGAGCGGGCGAGCTCGCCGGGCGTGGGCCTGCGGAACGGCCGGACCAGCCCGCGGGCCGCCATCCGGTGCCACGGCTCGCCGTCGGAGTAGAAGACGTGCGGGCCGTCGTTGGCGACGTACGGCGCCGCGGAGGAGCGGGCCCGCCCGCCCAGGGACCGGTGGGCCTCGTGGAGGGTGACGCGCGCGCCGCCCTCGGCGCAGGCGATGGCCGCGGTGAGCCCCGCGAGCCCGCCGCCGATGATGGTGATCTCTGTGGTCATGCCCTCACGACGCGGCGGGCGGGCGTGTTCGTGACACGGCGGGGACGACGTCCTGGCGGTCCCGGGGGCCGGGAAAACCGTTTGCGGACGCGCCGGGCCGTGTCCGAGCATGGACGGCATGTTCCGGCACGCCGCCTCCGTGACGCCCGCCACCGCGGGCGCACCGGCGCGTGCCTCGATGCCGTTCGGCGGCGCGGAGCGCTGACCTCTTCCCGTGAGTCCGGGTGATCCGGCGGGGAGGGGTCGGCAGGACGCACGGGTCACCGGGGAGACGAGCATCGAAGGAAAGGGAACATGGCCGGGAGCAAGGCCGCCAAGCAGGTCTACACGTGGACCAAGCCGCACCTCAACATCGGCACGATGGGTCACGTCGACCACGGCAAGACCACGCTGACCGCGGCGATCACCAAGGTGCTCAGCGACCGGGGCGGGGCCGACTACGTGCCGTTCGACCGGATCGACCGGGCTCCCGAGGAGGCCGCCCGGGGCATCACCATCAACATCTCCCACGTCGAGTACGAGACGGCCACGCGGCACTACGCCCACGTGGACATGCCGGGCCACGCCGACTACGTGAAGAACATGATCACAGGTGCGGCGCAGCTCGACGGCGCCATCCTGGTGGTGTCCGCGCTGGACGGGGTCATGCCACAGACCCGCGAGCACGTGCTGCTCGCGCGGCGGGTCGGGGTGGAGCACGTCGTCGTCGCGCTCAACAAGGCCGACGGGGCCGACCCGGAGCTGGCCGACCTCGTCGAGCTGGAGCTGCGGGACCTGCTCACCGAGCACGGCTACCCCGGGGCGCCGGTGGTCCGGGTCTCCGGCCTGCGGGCGCTGGAGGGCGACCCGGAGTGGACGGCCTCCGTCGAGAGGCTGCTGCGGGCGGTCGACGACCACGTGCCGGTGCCGGTCCGCTACACCGACGCGCCGTTCCTGCTCCCGGTGGAGAACGTGCTCACCGTCACCGGGCGCGGCACCGTGGTCACCGGGGCGATCGAGCGCGGCACGGTCAGGGTCGGCGACACCGTCCAGGTCGTCGGCCTCGGTGAGGGGTTCACCGCGGTGGTGACCGGGGTGGAGACCTTCGGCAAGGCCATGGAGCGGGGCGAGGCCGGCGACAACGCGGCGCTGCTGCTGCGCGGGGTCCGCCGCGAGCAGGTACGGCGCGGCCAGGTGCTGGCCGCCGTCGGCAGTCAGACGGCCCACCGGCGCTTCACCGCCAGGATCCACCTGCTGACGGCGGCGGACGGCGGACGCGGCACGGCGGTCGCGACCGGTTACCGGCCGCAGTTCTACCTCCGCACGACGGACGTGCCGGGCCGGCTGGAGCTGGGCGGGACCGGGAGCGCGCAGCCGGGGGAGACCGTCGAGGCGGCGGTCGAGCTCGGCCGGCCGGTCGCCCTGGAGGCGGGGCTGGGCTTCGCGATCCGCGAGGGCGGCCGGACGGTGGGCGCGGGGACGGTCCTCGCCGTGCTCGACTGAGGGTTCGCGCTGTTCCCGGGACTGTTCCCGGGACTGTTCCCGGGCCTGTTCCCGGGCCTGTGCTCGAGGTCTGTTCTCCGGCTCGTGCGAGCCGGAGAACGGCGCTCGCCGGCGGTACGCTCCGGTGCCCCGCTCTCCGGGGCGGGCCGCCGGAGCGGCGTCAGGCCGGGGAGGCGAGGCGGGTCAGCTTCTCCGGGTCGGCGACGAGGTAGACCCACGCGCCGATGAACCGCTCGGTGATCCGGCGGCGGCTCGTCCGGTCCACGTCGAACCGCGGCCGCCGCTCCTCGACGTGTTTCCTGGCCCGGCGCGCGAGCTGCCGCACCGTCGCCTCCGTACGGCCGACCGCCTCGCCGATCTCCGCGTACGGCAGGCCGAACGCCTCCCGGAGCACGAACACCGCCCGCTCCAGCGGCGACAACGTCTCCAGCACCACCAGCAGCGCCAGCTCCACCGAGTTGGTCAGCTCGACCCGTTCGGCCACGTCCGGGACGGCGCCCGCCGGATCGGTGCCCACCGGCTCGGGCAACCACTCCCCGACATGGGACTCCCTGCGGGCCTTTGTCCGCCGGAGCCGGTCGACGGCCAGGCGGGTGGTCACCCTGATCAGGTAGGCCCGGTCGTTCTCGACCGCCGCGGTGTCCGCGCCGGACCAGCGCAGCCATGCCTCCTGCACGACGTCCTCGGCGTCCGCGACGGTGCCCAGGATCCGGTAGGCGACCCCGGTCAGCAGGTCGCGGTGCTCCTCGAAGCGCTCGACGGTCACGAGTACACAGACGTATCACGGTCCCCCGCCCGTGACACGGCAGGGAAGGCACTTCCGCCGGGAGGAACGGTGGCGCGAGAGGGGTCCGAAGTGGGCTAGTATTTCTCTGCACCGCAAGGGGCTATGGCGCAGCTGGTAGCGCGCCTCCATGGCATGGAGGAGGTCTGGGGTTCGAATCCCCATAGCTCCACCTCGGGGCCGTTCTCGAAACGGCCCGCAGGTGGTTGACGAGATCCCGCCCGATCGGCTCGATCGGGCGGGATCTCGTTGTTTTCCGGGCCGGTGCGGCCGTCGGCGGGCTCGTCCGGGCGGGTGCTGCGGCCGCTGAGAAGCGGTACCGGCGCTCGTGGGGCCGCTGTCAACAATTGAGGGTGGCGGTGGTCTGGGGCCGGCCAGAGGCGGGATCCAGGGTCACGGGGAATGTTCGCCCGTCGGACACCCGGATCTCGACCGAACTCGGTCCCGTCCACTTGACCGAGTCGAAGGCGTCGTCGGGGACGTCGTCGTTGAAGCAGCCGAGATCCCACTCCCTGCTGAGTAACCCGCTGTCCCGGCGGACGCTGAGCCACATCACCGTGTCCGGACCGAGACCTGCCAGAGACTTCTGGAGCCGGATCCTGTACGGGGCCGGTCCGTCGATGAAGCCGGCCTCCTGGGTAGAGGCGAACGTGAGGGCGACCCACCCTCCGAACAATGCGACACTCGCGCCCAGCCCGGCAAGGACGACGATCACGATCCGCAGCCACATCCGTCGTAGTCCGACGGCAGCCCACGCCATCAGGAGGCAGGCCAGCACACCGAGCGCGAACGGATGGTTCAGATGATCCCTCAAGAGCACCAGGTGGGAGTCATGGAAGTACACCAGGACTGCGAGGCCGCCTGTGCAGAGGGAGGCGGCCGACAGCACGAGTGAGCGAGGAGACATCGCGGCTCCCATCGACGGGGTGACATCAAGATCATGGCAGTACCGCGGTGCGGCAGTCGTGGAGTGCATGGAATCTCGACGAAACCCACACAGCCTTCGGGCCGGTGCTCGGCCGCTGGACGGAGTGGGCGCGGCGATCGTGGAGAGGTGCGCGGGTGGTGTGCGGGCGCGTCACGGGCCGACCGCGAGGGCGGCCGATTCGTGCCGCGCTCTAGGATCGGGTCATGCCGTTGACCGCGAGCGACGTCGACCGGTTCGAGGCCTCCAGGCCGCGCCTGGAGGCCATCGCCTACCGCCTCCTGGGCTCCGCGGAAGAGGCCGAGGACGCCGTGCAGGAGACGTTCCTGCGCTGGCAGGCCGCCGACGTCGGCCGCATCGAGGTTCCCGAGGCCTGGCTGACGAAGGTCCTCACCAACCTGTGCCTCAACCAGCTCACCTCCGCGCGGGCACGCCGCGAGACCTACGTGGGCCAGTGGCTCCCCGAGCCGCTGCTCGCCGGGGACCCGATGCTCGGCCCGGCCGACACCGCCGAGCAGCGCGAATCGGTCTCGTACGCGGTCCTCACCCTCATGGAGCGCCTCTCCCCCAACGAGCGGGCGGTGTACGTGCTGCGGGAGGCCTTCGACTGCCCGCACCGGGAGATCGCCGAGATCCTCGACATCACCGAGGCCGCCAGCCAGCAGATCCTCCACCGGGCCAAGAAGCACCTCGCGGACGGCAGGGCCCGCACCGAGATCGACGGGGCCGCCGCCCGGCGGATCGTCGAGGAGTTCCTGGAGGCCGCCACCAGCGGCCGGATCGAGCCGCTCGTACGCCTGCTCACCGAGGACGCCGTCTCGATCGGCGACGGCGGCGGGAAGGTCCCGGCCCGCGCCAAGGCGTTCGAGGGCGCCGTCGCGGTCGCGAAGTTCCTGCGGGGCCTGTTCAAACCCGGCGAGGCCAAGCGCGCCCTGGTCGGCGGCACGGTCGAGGTCTACGCCTGGACCGCCAACGGCGACCCCGCCGTCGTGGCCGTCGTGGACGGCCGGGTCGTCGGGATCATGTGCCTGGAGGTCACCGCCGGGGGCATCGCCGCGTTCCGCAACCAGATCAACCCCGACAAGCTCGAGCGCGCGACCGCGCACTGGGCGGCCGCCCACCACGGGGAGCCCCTGTTCAGCGCCTTCTGATCGCGGTGTGAGGTGCTTCACACCGTGTTCCTGTCAGGAAACGGCGGGCCGTCCGGTTCAGGTGGCGAACCCCCGCAAGACAGGAGCAAGGAAATGCAGCACCGCATCGTCGTCCTCGGCGCCGGATACACCGGAGCCGTCGTCGCCGGCCGTCTCGCCAAGCGGCTCCGCCGCGAGGACGTCACCGTCACCCTCGTCAACGCCGAGCCCGACTTCGTCGAACGCGTCCGGCTCCACCAGCTGGCGGCCGGCCAGGACCTCAGGCCGCGGCCGCTGCGCGAGGTGTTCGCGGGCACCGGCGTCGAACCGAGGCTCGCGAAGGTCACCGGCGTCGACGTCGACCGCAGGACCGTCGCCGTCACCGACGAGGACGGCGACGGCGAGCTCGCCTACGACACGCTCGTCTACGCCCTGGGCAGCGGCTGGGACACCCAGGGCGTCCCCGGGGTCGCCGAGCACGCCCATGAGATCGCCGGTCGCCCCGGAGCGCTCCGGCTGCGCGAGCGCCTGGCCGGCCTCGACGCCGGGCGGACCGTGGTCGTCGTCGGCGCCGGGCTCACCGGCCTGGAGGCCGCGGCCGAGATCGCCGAGGCCCGCCCGGACCTCGACGTCGCCCTCGCCGTCCGCGGGGGCCTCGGCGACTGGCTCTCGCCCAAGGGCCGCGAGCACCTGCGGAAGGTCTTCGGCAGGCTGGGGATCACCGTGCACGAGCACACCGATGTCACCGGCGTCGAAGCCGACCGCGTCACCACCGCCGACGGCAGGGCCGTCCCGGCCGCGGTCACCGTGTGGACCACCGGCTTCGCGGTCCACCCGATCGCGAAGGCGACCGCCCTGGAGGTCACCGGCACCGGTCAGATCGTGGTCGACGGGACCATGCGCTCGGTCTCGCACCCGGACGTGTACGCCGTCGGCGACGCGGCCATGGCGACGGGTCCCGGAGGCAGGCCGCTGCGGATGTCGTGCGCCTCGGGGACTCCGGCCGCGTGGCAGGCCGCCGACGCGATCGCGGCGCGCCTGACCGGCGGGAAGCTCCCGGCCGCCTCGATCCGCTACTTCAACCAGTGCATCTCACTGGGCCGGAAGGAGGGTCTGATCCAGTACGTCACCGCCGACGACCGCGCCGTGCGGGCGGCCCTGACCGGGCGGCTCGCCGCCGTCTACAAGGAACTGGTCTGCAAGGGGGCCGCCTGGGGTGTCGCCAACCCGACGCTCGGGCTGCCGGTCCGGCGCCGCCGCGTCACGCGGGAGGGGGCCGCGGCGGGCTCGGCCGTCAAGGCGCCGGCGTAGCGCACGAAGCGAGGCGTGCGGACCGCGGGGCAGGCGCTGTGCCGTACCGGCGCGCGCCGGGACGGTCGCCGCCGTGCCCCGGCCGCCGCGGAGGAGTGCGCCACCCTCCTAGAGTGGGTGTCCGTGCTCTACGGCAGATCTGCGGAAATCAGCGCACTCGACGAGGTGATCGAGCGGGCCCGGGGCGGCTCCGGCGGCGCGGTGGTGCTGCGCGGCGAGGCGGGCGCGGGCAAGACGGCCTTGCTCGACGCGGTGGCCGCGCGCTGCGGCGCGATGCGGGTGCTGCGGACCACCTGCGCGGAGCCCGAGGCCGATCTCGCGTTCGCGGTGCTGCACCAGGTGCTGCGGCCGGTGATCGGCTCGCTCGACGCGCTGCCCGAGCCGCAGCGCGACGCCGTGCGCGCGACCCTGGGACTCGCCGCGGGCGGTGCCGGCGACCGGTTCCTGCTGGGCGCCGGCGTGCTCTCGCTGCTGGCCGAGGCCGCCGCGCCGGACGGGCTGGTCTGCCTGGTCGACGACTTCCAGTGGGCGGACCGGGCCTCGGCCGACGCGCTGCTGTTCGCCGCCAGGCGGCTGGGGACGGAACGGATCGCGCTGCTGCTCGCCGTACGCGGGGACGCTCCGGTCAAGGGCGTGCCGCTGACGGTGGACGTGCGGGGCCTGTCCGAGCCCGCCGCGGCCGAGTTGCTGGAGTCCCGCCACGGCGTGCTGCCCGCCCGTGTGGTGGGGGAGCTGGTCAAGCTGACCGGCGCGAACCCGCTCGCCCTGGATGAGATCGCCGCCCGCCTGACGCCCGCGCAGCTCGCCGGGCGCGAACCGCTGCCCGACCCGTTGCCCGGCGGGGTCCGGCTCTTCGGCGAGCGGGTGGCCGCGTTGTCCGCCGCCGCCCGGCTGGTGGCCCTGGTCGCCGCCGTCGAGGCCGACCTCGGCCTGGTCCTGCGCGCCGCCGACCGGCTCTGCGCCGAGCAGGCGATGCGGCCGGGGGCGGAGGCGGACCGGCCGTCCCCGGCCGAGCCGGGGACGGCCGGTCCGGAACCCGCGGAGCCGGAGGCGGCGGCCGGGGCGGGGCTGGCGGCGCTGGCCGGGCTGGAGGAGAGCGGGCTGGCGGCGCTGGCCGAGCTGGAGGAGAGCGGGCTGGCGGGGGTGTCGGGCACGAGCGTGCGCTTCCGCCATCCGCTCGTCCGGTCCGCCGTCCACGAGGCGGCCGCCCCCGCAGACGTCCGCCGGGTGCACGCCGTCCTGGCGGAGCTGACCGACGGCGACCGCCGCGCCTGGCACCTGGCCGGCGCCGCTCTGGGCCGGGACGAGTCGGTCGCCGCCGCGCTGGCGGAGGCCGCGGAGCGGGCGCGTGACCGCGGCGGGTACGGCGCCGCCGCCGCGGCCCTCGCCAGGGCCGCCGGGCTGACCCCCGAGCCGCGGGCCAGGGCCTCCCGCCTGAAGGACGCCGCCGTCGCGGCCTGGCTCGGCGGCCGCCCCGGACAGGCCGAGTCGCTGCTGGCCGAGGCCCGCGAACAGGCCGGCGGGGACGCCGCCCTCGTGATGGAGATCGCCCGGCTCCGGGGCCGGTTCGAGCTGAACTCGGGCAGCGCCGCCGAGGCCGTACGGATCCTGGCGGCGGGCGAGAGCCTGGACATGCTGGCCGATGCGGCGGAGGCGGCCTCCTACGTCGGCGACACCGCGGCCATGGTCGAGCTCGGCCGCAGGGCCGCGGCGCACCCCGAGGGGTTCCTGCGGGACGCGGTGGCCGGGATCGGCCTGACGCTGGACGGCGACGCCGCCGGGCCGGGCCTGCTCCGGAGAGCGCTGGCGCGGGCCGGCGAACTGGAGGAGGCGGCGGAGTACCTGTGGGCGGCGGCCGCGGCCAGCTACCTGGGCGAGCCGGACCTGGCCACCGAGATGGCCGACCGGGCCGGGCGGGTGGCCAGGGTCTCGGGGATGGCCGGGCAGCTGCCCGTGGTGCTGGAGTTCGTGGCCACCGCCGAGCGCATCGCCGGGCGGCTGGCGCGCAGCCGGGCCGTCTCCGAGGAGGGCCTGGAGCTGGCCCGCGAGGCCGGTTACGAGAACACGGTGGCCGCGCACCTGGCCAACCTGGCGGTGCTGGCGGCGCTGCGGGGGGAGCAGGAGGACTGCGAGCGGCACGCCCGTGAGGCGCTGGCCATCGCCGTCCCCCATCGCGTTGGTCTGCGGGTGGGGGTGGCCGCGTACGCGCTGGCGCTGCTCGACCTGTGCCTGGGCCGCTACGCGGCGGCGTACGACCGCTTCACGGCCGTCGTCGCGGCGGGACCGGGCGCCGGGCATCCGACCGTGGTGTGGCGGACGGCGCCGGACCGGGTCGAGGCCGCCGTGGGCGCGGGCGACGAGAGGGGCGCGCGGGCGGCGCTGGAGGCGTACGAGAGGTGGTCGGCGCACGCCGCGACGGCCGAGTCGCGCGCGCTGCTGGCCCGCTGCCGGGGGTTGGTCGAATCGTCGCAGGACGCCCTCGGCGAGGCGCTGCGGCTGCACACCAACCCGTTCGAGGCGGCCAGGACGGCCCTGCTGCTGGGTGAGCGCCTGCGCCGCGATCAGCGGCCGGGCGAGGCGCGGGCGCATCTGCGGACGGCGTGGGAGGCGTTCGAGCGGGCCGGCGCGCGGCCGTGGGCGCGGCGCGCGCAGGCCGAACTGCGGGCGGCGGGCGAGAGCGGGCAGGCCCCGCCCGCATCCGTGCTCGACGCGCTGACCCCGCAGGAGCTGCGCATCGCCGGCCTGGTCGCCGACGGGCTGTCGAGCAAGCAGATCGCCGCTCGGCTCTTCCTGAGCCCGCGCACGGTCGAGTACCACCTGTACAAGATCTATCCGAAGCTGGGCATCGGCTCCCGTACGGAACTGGCGCGGCTGGTAGTTCTACGGAAGGCACCCGTGGCGGAGGACGGCATGCTCTGAGGCATGCAAAATGTGGACATCTGGAGTGAAGAGTTCGGCGCCGAGACCGACGCGCCGATCCTGCTGATCATGGGTTCGATGTCGCAGGGCGTCCTGTGGCCGGACGAGTTCGTCGGCCGGCTGACCGCCGGAGGCCGCCGGGTGATCCGCTACGACCACCGCGACACCGGCATGTCGGGCACCGTCGACTTCGCGGCCGAGCCGTACACCTGGGACGACATCAAGAACGACGTCTACCGCGTGATGGACGCCCACGGCCTGGACAGCGCCCACCTGGTCGGCCACTCGGCGGGCGGGCTGCTCGCCCAGTTCGTCGCCGTGGAGGCACCGGAGCGGGTGCGCTCGCTGACCGTCATCGGCTCCTCCCCGCTCGGCGGCGGCGAGGGTCAGGTGATCATGCGGGCCCTGACAGGGCAGCCGCAGCCCGAGGGGAGCCTGCCGGAGCCGGCACCGGAGTTCGTGGAGTTCTTCAGCGCGCTGATCGCCGCCCCGCCGCCGCAGGACCGGCGCGCGCGGATCGACGTCATGATCGCCGAGCAGCGCGTGCTGCACGGCACCGGGCTGCCGTTCGACGAGGACGCGGCGCGCCGGCTGCAGGAGCGGATCTACGACCGGGCCCGCGACCTGTCGGCGGTGGCCAACCACCGGCTGGCCGCGATGGCCAGGCCTGATTTCGAGCCGGTGGGCGTGCTGCACCGGGTGAAGGCGCCCACCCTGGTCATCGAGGGCAGCCACGAGCCGGCCAAGCCGGGCCACGGCGCGATCATCGCCGAGCGGATCCCGGATGCGCGGCTGATGATCGTGGCGGGCATGGGGCACACGCTGCCCCCGGAGGTGCACGAGGAGCTGGCGGCCGCCGTCCTCGCGCACACGGCCGGGTGAACGCGGCCGCCGGGACCGGGTCGGTCCGGAGCGGGGCCGCCGGGACCGGGTCGGTCCGGAGCGGGGCCGCCGGGGCGGCCGTCGTCCGGACGGTGGACGGTGAGCTCGCCGTACGCCGACAGGAGCCCGGCCAGGTCGCCGGACGCGCCCCGGAGCGTGTGATCCAGGAACGCGGCGCTGGCCCCGGCGGTGATCCGCAGTCCCGAGGCGCGGTCCAGGGAACCGACCAGCGAGGGCACGGGCGGCAGGTAGAACGGTGCGTCGGTGAAGGTGAGATGCGCGGTGCCGGGGACGGTGAGCCGGTAGCCCGCTGCGGTGCCGAGCTCGAGGACCCGGGTGAGGCGGGGGAGGTAGTCCGGGTCGGTGCCCGGTCCGACGGACTGGGTGAGGGCGAGCACCGGCTGGCGCAGCGGCCGTGAGTCGGGTCCGTGGGGATAGCCGTCCAGGTCGATGACGGCCGCGAACCGCGGGTCCTGCCGGGCGGCCTGCAGGGCGGCGGCCCCGCCCAGGGAGTGCCCGGTCGCCGCGGCCCGGCCGGTGTCGAGGCGGCCGGTCATCCCCCGGGCGGGGCCGGGGATCTCACCGCGGTCGACCCGGCCGAGCTGGGTCAGGACGAAGCGGAGGTCGGCGGCCCGGACCGCCGTCCAGGCGGCCGAGCGCCTGGCGTCCTCCGCCTCGTCACCGGTGGCCGCGATCCGGGTGCGGACCGTACGGCCGTCGGAGAGGACGACGGCGGCCGAGTCGTAGGGGTGGTCGAGGGCCGCGACGACGTAGCCGCGGCCGGCCAGCTCCTCCGCCCAGGCGGTGTTCTGGGTGCGCACCCCGCCCAGTCCGGGGGAGAACAGCACGAGGGGGAGCCGTCCGCCGTCCTGGGCCACCGCCGCGCCGGGCACCGCGTTCGTGCGGGCACGCGGAAGTCCGTCGAGCAGGAAGCCCGGCGCGCCGAGATAGTCGGCCAGGCCGTGGGCGACGGTACGCGCCTCCTGGGGGGTGCGCCCGAGGTACTGCGCCTTGGCGGACCTCCCGGTGCCCGCGGGTTCCCTCCGCGCGGGATACCAGAGCTGGACCACGACCGTGCGCCGGTCACCGGGATCGGGGGTGGCGGTCTCGGGGCGGTCCGGGTCGTCCCACTGCACGACGGCGGTGCCGACCGCGTGCGGCCCCGTCGGGTCGGGGAACACCGGCACGGGCAGCGCCCACGCCGCCCCCGCGCCCGCGGCGACCAGGCCGAGGCACGCCGCCGATCCCAGCAGGGCCGGCCACCGCCGGGCCCGCCGCGGGGACGGCCCGGTACGCCGCCGCAGCAGGGGGAGGACGGCGGCCGGGAGCGCGAGCGCGGCGCCCGCGAGCACCGGCACCAGCTGCCAGCGCAGCCCGAGCACGACCAGCAGCGCTCCGGCGGGCACGGCGATCGACGCGGCGGCGAGCGCGAGCGGCCGCCGGGCACGGGCCGGTGACCAGCGGGCCGCCACCAGGGCGACTGCGGCCAGCACGGCCAGGATCTCCAGGGGGGACATGCCGGGTCCCGCGATCATCTCGGTCATCCGGTCATCGTCGGCGGGAGGGCGGCGCGGGCGCATCGGCCGTGAGGCGGGAGTCGTCTACCGCCAGGGTGGCACCGCGCCGGAGGTCTGCGACCAGGGTCGTACCCGCTGCCGCCGGCGCCGCCGGGCGCCGATGCCGCCGACGCGGTGGGCCGCTTCGCGTCCACGGCCCGGGAACGGGCCCGTCACCGGCCTCCGACCCCGCACGCGACCGCCGGTCCGGGGCGCGGCGAGGTTTGGATCTTCCGGATCCGGGCAGCCGTCGGCCGTCCCGATGACGGTTACCAACAGGAGGCGGCCATGCTGCGCAAGCGGCCCGAGGTCGGCACGGTCGCGGTGGTCGCCCACCGGAGGAAGTCGCTCGGCGGAGGACTGGACGAGCTGCGCAGGCTCCTCGCCGACGAGGGGGTGGAGGAGCTCCTCTGGTACGAGGTGCCCAAGAGCAAGAAGGCGCCGAAGAAGGTGCGGAAGGCCCTCAAGGAGGGCGCTCAGCTGCTCCTGGTGTGGGGCGGCGACGGCATGGTGCAGCGGTGCGTGGACGCCGCCGCGGGGTCGAAGGTGACCGTCGGCATCATCCCCGCCGGTACGGCCAACATGTTCGCCGGGAACCTCGGCATCCCGGAGGACCTGCCGGAGGCGGTGCGGATCGCCTTCCACGGCCGGAACCGGAAGCTGGACCTGGGCAAGGTCAACGGCGAGCACTTCGCGGTGATGGCCGGCGTGGGCTTCGACGCGGAGATGATCAAAGACGCCGACCGGGGGCTGAAGGACAGGATGGGCCGGGCGGCCTACTTCTGGACCGGCCTCCGGCACGTCCGGGGCGAGCTCGTCCCGATGAAGATCAAGGTCGACGGGACGAAGTGGTTCGAGGGCGAGGCGAGCTGCGTGCTGTTCGGCAACGTCGGCACGATCACCGGAGGCATCGAGGCCTTCGACGACGCGCGGCCGGACGACGGCTGGCTGGAGGTCGGCGTGACCACCGCCAAGGGGCCCGTCCAGTGGGCCCGCACGCTCGGCCGGATGAGCGTGAGCCGCTCCGACTCCTCGCCCTTCGTCCGCATGACCCGGGCCAGGAAGATCACCGTCAGGCTCGGTGCGCCGATGGCCTACGAGCTGGACGGCGGCGCCAAGGGGACGGTCACCGAGCTCAGGGCCGAGGTCGTGCCCGGCGGGCTCACCCTGCGGGTCCCGGAGCCGGACGAGCCTGAGGCGCCGGACGCGCCGGACGCGCCGGAGTGAGGGCGGCCCGCGGGCGGGGACGCGCCCGGCGGCGGATAACCGGTTGGACCCGGCGCCGCGAGCGGGCAGCATGACGGGCATGTCACTGCGTTTCCACGAGATCGCCGAGAGCGGTCACCGCATCCTGAACCCGTTCACCGAGGAGAAGCTGGCGCTGCTCGGCAGGGTCGCCCGGCTCCGGCACGGCATGCGCCTGCTCGACCTGTGCTGCGGGAAGGGCGAGATGCTCTGCAGCTGGTCCCTGGAGCACGGGATCGAGGGCACGGGCGTCGACATCAGCGAGGCCTTCCTGGACGCGGCGCACGAACGGGCGGTGGAGCTCGGGGTGGCCGGCCGGGTGCGGTTCGAGCGGGGGGACGCCGGGGCCTACCGGGCCGAGCCGGGCTCCTACGACGTCGTGTCCTGCCTGGGGGCGACCTGGATCGGGGGAGGCGTGGAGGGCACGGTCAAGCTCATGCTCCCCGCGCTCGCGGAGGACGGGATCCTCCTCGTCGGCGAGCCGTACTGGACCGACGAGCCGCCCGCCGCGGCGTACGAGGCGTTCGGCTTCGGGCCGGACGACTTCACCTCGCTGGCCGGGACGTTCGACCGCTTCGAGGCGGCCGGGACGGAGGTGCTGGAGATGGTCCTGGCCGACGGCGACAGCTGGGACCGCTACGCGGCGAGCCAGTGGTGGACGGTGAGCGACTGGCTCCGCGCCAACCCCGGCGATCCCGACGCCGGGGAGATGCGCACGTTCCTGGAGCGCGGCCGCCGGTCCCACATCGAGTACGGCAGGCGGTACCTCGGATGGGGCGTCTTCGTGCTGCGCCGCCGTTGACGGTTACCGGCGAGTAGGAATAGGTTCTGCATACCGTCCGGTCGGTCCAAGGGTGCGCCCGTGCGATCCCGGCCGGAACGGCCTGCTCCGCCGACTCCTGGAGGCACGATGACCGACGCCCAGCTCGCCCGGCAGTCCTGGCGCCGCCTGGAGCCCGTCCACGGGATGATCTACTTCGTCCCCGAGGCCGCCGAGCGCTACGCCGCCCTGGGGCTCGACGCCCGCGCGGGCTACTTCGCCTCCCGCTCGGCCGCGTTCGGCGCCGCCTCGCCGGAGCTGGTCATCGCGACCTTCTACAACTTCTGCCCCGAGCTCGTGCGCAAGGCGCTCCCGGCGGCCTGGGACGTCGTGACCCCGGCTCAGATGATCGAGGCGCGCTACGAGGCCGCCGGCGCCGCGCTGCGCCGGGGCGGGGTCCACGAGGTGCCCGGCCTCGCCGAGACGACGGCGCTGGCCAGGCGGGCCGCGGAGCGCGCCTGCGAGCACCCCCAGGGCCGGGCGCTGTTCGCCGCGCACGCCACGCTGCCGTGGCCGTCCGATCCGCTGCTGGAGCTGTGGCACGCCCAGACCCTGCTGCGCGAGTTCCGCGGCGACGGGCACGTCGCGGCCCTGCTCGCCGAGGGGATCGGGCCGCTGGAGGCCCTGGTCCTGCACGGCGCCACCGGGACCACCCCGACGGTCTTCCTGAAGGTCAGCCGGGCCTGGCCCGCGGAGGAGTGGCTGGCGGCGGAGGAGTCGCTGCGCGGG
Source organism: Planomonospora antibiotica (assembly GCF_014647955.1). Taxonomy (NCBI): domain Bacteria; kingdom Bacillati; phylum Actinomycetota; class Actinomycetes; order Streptosporangiales; family Streptosporangiaceae; genus Planomonospora; species Planomonospora antibiotica. Next base: position 50,961 of record NZ_BMQE01000008.1, read on the forward strand.
CGCGGGCTGCTGGCGGGGGACGAGCTCACCCGGGAGGGACGGGCCCTGCGGCAGCGCGTCGAGGACCGCACCGACGAGCTGGCCCTGCCCGCCTACGCCGCGCTCTCCGACGACGAGCTCGCCCGCCTGGCCGAGCTGGCCAGGGCCTTCGGCCGCCGGGTGGTCGACGCGGGCCTGCTCAGCATCGGCGGCTGACACCGCCCTCGCGGCCCGCCCGTGCCGCGCCCGCCGACCGCCCCCGTTCGCGCCCGCCCGCCGCGATGACCGGTCGCTGCGGCACGACCGGCCGGGAAGGCCGGACCGGTCTGCTCCTCGGCCCAGGCGTCGATCGCACCGGCGGCGTCGGAGGCGAAGTCCACCTGGAGAGCGCCCGCGTCGTACTCGGCGGCGACGTCCCGGCAGATCCGGCGGAACAGGGAACGGTTCAGGCGGCCCGCACGCCGGTCGTACCGCTCGGCGTCCCGGCCTTCGAAGGTGGACATCGGAGAACACTTCCTCTCGGGGTTGACTTCCGGCCCCACCCTGCATGTTCATGTGAACGTGAAGTCAAGCCCGGAGAGACGGTGGAGATCGGTGCGCTGGCGGCCCGGTACGGCCTGGCCGCGCACGTCCTGCGCCACTGGGAGGCGGTGGGCCTGCTCAGTCCGGCTCGGCAGGGCAACGGCCGCCGCCGCTACGGCCCGCAGGACGACGCCCGGGTCGCGCTGATCGTGCGGGCCAAGGAGGCGGGAGCCTCACTGGAGCAGATCCGCGACCTGCTGACCGCGGGCGACGGGGCGGGCAGGCGCGAGGTCCTCGCTCGGCACCGGGCCGCCCTGGTCCTCCGGATGGAGCGCATCCGCTCGTCCATGGAGATGATCGGGCACGTGATGGAGTGCCCGGCGGAGGACTTCTTCGAGTGCCCGGAGTTCCGGCGGATGCTCGGGGCCGACCAGGCTCAGGCGCCGAAGGCGCGGCGGTAGGCCGACGGTGAGGTGCGCATCGCCCGGGTGAAGTGGTGGCGGAAGGTGACCGGGCTGTCGAAGCCGACCGCGGCGGCGACCTCCTCGACCGGGACGGAGGTGGACTCCAACAGGGGCAGGCTGGCCGCGATCCGCTGGGAGACGACCCAGCGCAGCGGGCTGGTCCCGGTCTGACGGCCGAAGCGCCTGATGAAGGTGCGCGGCGACATGCGCGCGGCCCCGGCCAGGTCGGCGACCGTGATGGGGCCGGAGAGGTGGCTCAGGGCCCAGTCCATCGCGCGGGCCACCGCGTCGTCGTCCTCCACGGGAGCGACCGCCGCCTGCACGAACTGGGCCTGCCCGCCGTCGCGGTGCGGCGGGATGACCAGCCGGCGCGCGACCGTGTTGGCCACGCCCGCGCCGTGGTCCCGGCGCACGAGGTGGACCAGCAGGTCCAGCCCGGCCGCGCTGCCCGCGCTGGTCAGCACGTCGCCGCCGTCCACGTAGAGCACGTCCGGGTTCACCCGGACCGAGGGGAACCTCCGCTGGAGCAGCTCGGCGTACCTCCAGTGGGTCGTCGCCTCCCGCCCGTCCAGCAGGCCGGCGGCGGCCAGCGCGAACGCCCCCGAGCAGATCGAGACGACCCGCGCGCCGCGGTCGCGCGCCGCCCGCAGGGCCGCCGCCACGCCGGGGGAGACCTCGCCCCGCACGTCCGGCACCCCGGGGACGATCACCGTGTCCGCCGCGGCGAACACCTCCAGCCCGTGCGGGGCCCGCATGGTGAGCCCGCCCGCCACCCGCAGGTCCGCCGGGCTCTCCGCGCAGACCGCCAGCTCGTACCAGGGCACGTCCAGCTCGGGCCGGGGGAGCCCGAAGATCTCCACCACGCACCCCAGCTCGAAGGGGGCCATGCCGTCGAAGGCCAGCACGGAGACGGTACGGCGCACGCCGCGCGGAGCCGGGGACGGGAGGGGAGACGCCATGGCGAGATCTTAGCGATGGACGGCGTTCACGCCACTGGTGACGCCGTGCGGGACGCGGCAGCATTTCCCCATGTCCGCAGTCACCGCAGTCCCCGCCGCCGCGAACGCCGCGGCCCTCGCCCACTTCGCCGCGCGCCTGGCGTTCGAGACCGACGTGTCCGACGTCGCCGCCGACCTGGCCGCCGGTGTGCCCGGCATCGTCGTGGTCGACTCCCGCAGCCTGGAGAGCTGGAACCAGGGGCACGTCCAGGGAGCCGTCCACCTGCCCACCGCCGAGATCGCCGCCCGCGCCGCCGAGGCGGTGCCCGCCGGGGCGACCGTGGTCACCTACTGCTGGGGCCCCGGATGCAACGGCGCCACCCGCGCGGCCCTGGAGTTCGCCCGGCTCGGCCACCCGGTCAAGGAGATGCTGGGCGGCTTCGAGTACTGGGTCCGGGAGGGCTTCCCGGTCGAGACCGCCCACGGGGTCTCGCGCCGCCCGGCCGACCCGCTGACCGCTCCGGTCTCCGGCGCCGCCTGCGCCTGCTGACCTCTCAGCCCGCCGGGCGGCCGAGGGGCCGGCCGGGCGGGCCGTACCCGGTGAGGGACGGGCTCATCGTCCCCGGTACGGCGGGCCCGCGCCCATGCGGGGCGGCCCGCCGTACCGGGGACGGGACCGGAACCTCAGGACGGGATCGGAACGCGGATCGGCTCCAGCCCTTCGGGCTCCTTGCCCGGGTAGGCGCCGCTCAGCATGGTGGCGACCGTGTAGAGGTGCCAGGCCGTACCCGGTTTCTTCACGACCGGGTCGGCGAAGAGCCTGCGGACCTCGTCGGGCCTGACGATGGGGGCCAGCAGGTCGAGGTGGGCCAGGACGTGGTCGCGGAGCACGGCGCTGAGCGCCTCGCCCGGGCTGGTCCGCCAGCTCCAGCCGCCCCCGGTCTTCGGCGCGGTCAGGAACCCGGGCCTGCGCTGCCACGGGTAGTACTTCCGGCCCTCGGTGAACCGCCACGGCTTGCCCTCGATCGGCACGTGCCGCAGCCGGGGCGCGAACGTCACGATCAGCTCGTGGATGACCTCCTCCGAGAGCCGCCACGACTGGTCCAGGGCGAGCGCCGCCCGGACCACCCGGTTGTCGAGGAACGGCCGTACCGGGTCGCCCCGGCGCAGCGAGCCCGCCCGGGCGCTCGCCTGCCAGCGGCCGACCTTGTACCAGACGTACATGTGGTCGAGCGCCTCCATGGCGTCCGGCCGCTCCTGCCAGGGCGCGGCGAGCGCGCGGGCGTGCTCGTTGGCCTCGTCGGTGAAGAGGGCGACGTCCTTGGCGAAGAAGGTGGTGTCGATCCGCTTGCGCAGGGCCTTGTCGCTCAGGTCGCTCTGGAGCAGCAGCAGGCTCCCGGCGCGCAGGGTCTCACCGCTCTGCCCCGACATGGTCGGCTTGGCGCTGTAGGGCAGGTAGGTCACGATCGACTCGTAGGCCGAGGTCATGCCCTCACAGGTGCGCAGCGTCTCGTAGGTCCGCGCCAGCGGGTGCTCCACCAGGACCGCGTCCTTCTTCTCGGCGCGGGCCGGCGGGATCACGGTGTGCCCGACTCCGAGCTCGTGGGCGATCCGCCGGGCGAGGACCACGTCCGGGTGGTCGTCGAGACCGTTCGTCGTGGCCCGGAACGGCACCTTCGCGGCGTGCAGCAGGGCCGCCAGCACGCGGGTGTCCCGGCCGCCGGTCAGCGCCAGGTTCACCGGCTCGCCCGCCTCGCGCAGCGGCGCCACGGTCGCCAGCAGCGCCTCGGCCAGCTCTCCGACGAGGGCCCTGCGGCGACGGCCCGAGGCGGGCGCGGGCCCGGCGGCCGGGAGCGGGACCGAGGTGACCGTACGGCGGCCGCCCCGGACGGTGATCGCCGACGACGGCGGCAGCGCGGAGACCCCCGCGTAGGGCGTCTCGTCGGAGAGGAAGAAGCCCTGGCGGACCATCGTCTGCAGCGCGGGCACGTCCCACTCGACACGGTCGCCGCCGCAGGCCAGGTGGACCAGGAGGGCACGGCTGCCGACCACGTGCAGATCGGGGGTCTCGGCGTGGAAGACCGGGCAGACCCGGTTGATCGCGGTGGCCGCGGAGAGCTCGCCGGGGGCCGCCCGGAACACCGAGAAGCACCCGCCGACGGCGTCGGTGCGCAGCTCGGGGGCGTGCGCGAGCCGCTCGACCTCCCGCGGCTCGGCCAGGTGCCCGTTGATCCCGGTCACCCGGTCGGGCTCGGTGAACAGGAGCTCGGGGCGCCGGGAGTCGTCGGGCTCGTTGGTCCAGGCGAACAGGGAGACGCCGGGCCGGTGCCACTCGCGGGCCCGGATGACCTCCGGGGGGACCGGGAACGCGGCGTCGATCGCGCCTCTGACGGTGTGCAGCACCGCATCGGGGATGCCCGCCTGGGGATCCTTGGCCGCCAGTCCGAGATACACGCGCATGGTCCTGGATCATATGTCGTGTTTTTCCACGACAACCCGAGGTTCGGGGAACGACGGGCGTCGCGACCTGACCGCCTCCGCGTGCGGTCGGCCGCGCGGCGGGTCCGGCGGGCGGGATCCGGGACGGCGCGGTTCGAGCGCACGCCCGGGCCCGTGGACGGGACCCGGCCCGGAAGGGCCGATCACACGCCGGACACGGTTCGCGCTCGCTTGGGTCAAGCGCCCGGCGCACGCGGCGGGGGCGCCGTCATAGACGGTGACGCGCATCCCCTGGAGGCGACATGAAGATCCGCCCGCCCGCCATCATCCTCGCCGTGATCGCCCTGCTGCTCGCCGCCGCGTGCGGCGGGCCGTCGTCGGAGAGCGGCACCAGCAAGCCCGTCGGAGAGCCGAGGATCCAGCAGGGCGAGGCCGCCGCCTCGCCGGAGCGGCCGGCGGGCCGGGAGGCCGGAGCCCCGGAGCCCGCGGAGACCGGCGCTCCCGAGGAACGCGACTCCGCTCCCGGGCAGGTCTCCACCTTCGCCCTCGACGTGGACACCGCCTCCTACGGCCACGCCAGGCGGATCCTCACCGAGGGCGGCCGGCCCGACCCCTCCCAGGTCAGGCCGGAGGAGTTCGTCAACTCCTTCCGGCAGGACTACGCCGAGCCCGGCGGGGACGGCTTCGCCGTGCACCTGGACGGGGCGCGCCTGCCGGGCAGCGGGGCCGCGCTGGTCCGGGTCGGCCTGCAGACCCGCGGAGCCGACCCGGAGACGCGGCGCCCGGCGAACCTGACCTTCGTGGTGGACGTGTCCGGTTCGATGGCCGAGCCCGGACGGCTCGACCTGGTCCGGGAGTCGCTGCACAGGCTCGTCGACCAGCTGGGACCGGGGGACCGGGTCGCCGTCGTGGCCTTCAGCGACGAGGCGGAGACGCTCGTCCCGATGACCCCGGCCACCGGCAGGGCCGAACTGCACGCGGCCGTCGAGCGGTTGACCGTACGGCGGTCGACGAACCTGGAGGCGGGACTGACCGCGGGTTACGCCGAGGCGGCCCGGACGTTCCGGTCGATGGCCACCAACCGGGTCATCCTGCTCTCCGACGGCCTGGCCAACACCGGTGAGACGAGCTGGCAGGGCATCCTGAACCGGGTCAAGGAGTCCGCTGGAAGGCGGATCACCCTGCTCTGCGTCGGGGTCGGCCGCGAGTACGGCGACGCGCTGATGGAGCAGCTGGCCGACAACGGCGACGGCGCCGCCGTCTACGTCGGCTCGGCCGACGACGCGCGCGAGGTCTTCGCCGAGCGGCTCACCACGACCCTCGACCTGCGGGCTCGCGACGCCAAGGCCCAGGTCGCCTTCAACCCCTCGGTCGTGGAGTCCTACCGCCTCATCGGTTACGAGAACCGGGAGCTGGCGGCCGAGGACTTCCGCGACGACGCCCGGGACGGCGGCGAGATAGGACCGGGCCACTCGGTGACGGCCCTGTACCGGGTGAGGCTGCGCGCCGGGGCGTCCGGCCAGCTGGCGACGGCGACCGTGCGCTGGCAGGACCCCGACACCCGCCACCCCGCCGAGGCCAGCCGGTCGCTGGACGAGGGCGACCTGTCCGGCGCCCTGTGGGAGGGGACGTCGCCCCGGTTCCAGGTGGACGTGGTGGCCGCGTCCTTCGCCGAGCACCTGCGCTCCCGCGAGGCGACGGCCGGCCTCGGCCTCCGCGAGCTCGGCGGGCACGCGGCCCGCCTGGCGGAGACGACCGAGGACCCGATGGTGACCGAGCTGGCCCGCCTGATCGACCGGGCCGCCGCACTCGGGTAGGGCCGTCCCCGGGAGCCGTGACCGCCGGCCGTGCCCGGCGGTTACGGGGTGCGGGCGGTTGTCCTATACACTGGCGTGGTGCCGCTGGGGTGAACGCCCCGAGCGCGCACCGAGGGGCTATGGCGCAGCTGGTAGCGCGCCTCCATGGCATGGAGGAGGTCTGGGGTTCGAATCCCCATAGCTCCACCTCGGGGCCGTTCTCGAAACGGCCTGGAGTCCGTTGACGAGATCCCGCCCGATCACCCCGATCGGGCGGGATCTCGCGTTTTCGCCACCCGGCGTGTCCGTCCGGTGCGGGGGCGCCGAGCGTCGCCCGGCCCGCCCCGGCTCGCCGGAGAACCGCGCGCAGGCCCCGCCGCGCTCTCCGCAAGGAGATACGGCTGCGGAGCCGGGAAGCCATCGGTCGCCGCCGGATGTGTCGGTGGCGGCGCCTAGGGTCGAGGGGTGGTGGAGACGTCGACCGGTGAGGGCTCCCGGCTGGAGCCGTTCCGGACCGAGCTGACCGGTTACTGCTACCGGATGCTGGGTTCCGGCTTCGAGGCGGAGGACGCGGTGCAGGAGACGCTGCTGCGTGCCTGGCGGTCGTTCGACCGCTACGACGAGCGGCGGGCGTCGCTGCGGACCTGGCTCTACCGCATCGCCACCAACGTCTGTCTCGACATGCTGCGCAGCGCGCAGCGCCGGGCCCTGGCCATGGATCTCAGCCGGGCGGCGGACGCCGGGACGGGCATCGGTGCGCCGCTGCCGGAGCGGGTCTGGATCCAGCCGGTTCCGGACGGCCTCGTGCTGCCGGCGGACGACGGTCCGGAAGAGGCGGCCGTGCGGCGCGAGACGATCCGCCTGGCGTTCGTCGCCGCGCTGCAGCACCTGCCGCCCCGGCAGAGGGCGGTGCTGATCCTGCGTGACGTGCTGTGCTGGAAGGCCGAGGAGGTCGCGCGCCTCCTGGAGACCACCACCGCATCGGTGACCAGTGCGTTGCAGCGGGCGAGGGCGACGCTCAGAGCGGTCGGCGTCCCGCCGGGCGAGCCGTTCCGGCCGTCCGATCCCGCGCAGCGCGAGCTGCTCGCCCGCTACTGCACGGCCTTCGAGCGGCACGACGTCGCCGGGCTGGTGGCCCTGCTCCACGAGGACGCGACGATGTCGATGCCGCCCTTCACCTGGTGGCTCCGCGGCCGTGACCGGATCAGGCAGGCCCTGCTGAGCCCGGCGGCGTCCTGCGAAGGCGCGAGCCTCGTCCCGGTCGAGGCGAACGGATCGCCGGCGTTCTGGCAGCTGCGGCCCGGTCCCGACGGTTCCCGCACGCCGTTCGGGCTGGTCCTGCTGGACGTGTCCGGAGGGCTGATCGGCGGCATCACCGTGTACCTCGACGCCGAGCGGCTGATCCGGCTCCTGGGCTCTCCGGTCGTCTCGACCGGCGTGCCCCGAGGGGCGGCGGGTGGCCCGCGTTCACGACCCTGACGGGAGCACGGCCGACCTGCCCCGGTCCCTCCAGCTTCCTCCCTGCGGTTCTACGCCCTGGTGAGCCAGGTGACCTGGGTGCCGTTGTCGAAGGACTCGCGTCGGGTGGGGGTGAACAGGGTGGGGCTGAACCCTCCGGCGAACATGGGGATGCCCCCGCCGGCCACCACGGGATAGCTCTTGAGGATGATCTCGTCGATCTCCGGGAGCAGGGAGGCGGCGAGCCTGCCGCCGCCGCAGAGGTAGATGTCCATGCCGGTGTCCTCGGCCTTCAGCCGCCGCACGAGCCCGATCGGGTCGCCGGCCTCCACCCGCACCGTGGGGTCGTCGATCGTCAGGGTGCTGGAGACGACGTACTGGCGCAGGTGCGAGTAGGGGCTGGTGGTGGGGACGTCCAGGGCCGGCTCGTAGGTGCCGCGGCCCATCACCAGCGTGTCGAAGACCTTGTTGGGCACGTCGTCGAGGCCGACGAGCCTGCGGATGTGGGTGGGGAGAGTCTCGGGGTAGCGCGCGTTGATCCAGGCGGCCATCTCCTCCGACACCGGGTAGAAGTCGAACTCGGCGTCGGGACCTGCGATGTAGCCGTCGAGGGAGACGCCGATGTAGTAGACGAGCTTTCGCATATTCGATAACTCCTGATGTAGTACTCTGTCTGTAGTGGTTGAAACGTAGTACTACAAGCGGAGTGGTGTCAAGTGCGGAAGAATCCTGAGCGGCGGCAGGCGCTGATCGACGCGGCCATCGAGGTCCTGGCCAGGGAGGGAGCGCGCGGACTGACCTTCCGGGCCGTCGACGTGGAGGCGGCCGTGCCCCCGGGCACGGCCTCCAACTACTTCGCCAACCGCGATGATCTGTTCACCCAGATCGGCGGGCGCATCTACGAACGGCTGCTGCCCGACGAGGCCGCGATCGCCCGCAGCCGGCAGGGCGCGCAGGACGAGACCCGCTACGCCGAGCTCATGCACGAACTGGTGGACCGGGTCTCCGCCTTCGACTCCGGCTACCTGGCCCTGCTGGAACTCCGGCTGGAGTCCACCCGGCGCCCCGAGCTGCGCGCCGTGCTGACCAGGCGCATCCGCGAGGACATCGACGCCAACATCGGCCACCACGCCGCCTCGGGCCTGCCCGGCGACCCGACCTCGGTGGTGCTCCTGTACCTCGCGCTCAACTGGCTCATCGTGGAGCGGCTGACCCTGCCCGACATCTTCACCGAGCAGGAGATCCGCGAACTGGTGGACGCCGCCGTACGAAGGGCGCTGCACACCTGAGGCGTGCGGCCGCCCGGCGGCCCGGGAACGATCACCCCTCGCGGGAGGGAGGGCTCCGGCCGCCCTCCCGCGTTCCGGACGGCTCCGGCGTCAGGCGCGGCTGGGCTCGGGGGTCTCGTCGAGGACCTTGGGCACGCCCCGCAGCGCGAACAGGGACGCCACCGCGAGGACGGCGAGGATGCCCGCCCCGGTGAGCACGGTCGTCTGCAGGGCGTCGACGAACGCCTGCCGCGCGGCGCCGGCGACGGCTCCGGCGAGCTCCCCGGGCAGCGTCGCGGCGGTGGCGAGCGCGCCGCCGAGCGTGTCGCGGACCTGCTCCGCGGCTCCGGCGGGGAGCCCGGCGGGCAGCTCCAGCCCGCCGCGGTAGGCGCTGCTCAGCACGGTCCCGAGTACGGCGATGCCCAGGGCGCCGCCCATCTCGCTCGCGGTCTCGGAGATCGCCGCGGCGGCTCCGGCGCGCTCCCGGGGCGCCGAGGCGATGACGGTGTCGTTGACGACGGCGAAGGTCAGCCCGATGCCGGTGCTGGTGAGGATCATCGTGGCGGCGAGGTAGGGGTAGTGGACCTCGAGGCCCACCTGGCTGTAGAGGGCGAACCCGGCCGCGGCCAGCGCCATGCCCAGCGCGACGGTCCGGGCGCGTCCCATCCTGCTGATCAGCGGGGCCGCGGCCGATCCGCCGATCGCGGCCCCCACCCCGCCGGGCAGGCCCGCCAGGCCCGCCGCCAGCGGCGACCAGCCCAGGACGAGCTGGAAGTACTGGGCGAAGAGGAGCGACATGGCGATCATGGCGAACATGGCGACGAGCGTGGAGCCGACCGCGGCGGAGAACGCGCGGTTGCGGAAGAGCCGGACGTCGATGAGCGGCTCGGCCAGCCGGGCCTGCCGGCGGACGAACACCGCCAGCGTGACGAGGCCGACCACGGCCGCCGCGATCACCGGGGTCTGGCCGACGCCCCCGTGCGCGGCCTCCTTCAGCGCGTAGACGACCGCGACGATCCCGGTGAAGGACAGCGGCACGCTCACCAGGTCGATCCGGCCGGGACGCGGGTTGCGCGACTCGGGCAGCACGGCCAGCCCCGCGACGAGGATCACCGCGACCACCGGCAGGTTGATCAGGAAGACCGATCCCCAGAAGAACTCGTTCAGCAGGGCGCCGCCCACCAGCGGGCCGAGGGCGAAGCCGGCCGCGCCGATGCTGCTCCAGATGCCCACCGCGGTGGTCCGCTCCGTGGAGTCGGTGAAGACGTTGCGGATCAGCGAGAGGGTCGACGGCATGATGGTGGCTCCCGCGACGCCCAGCAGCGCCCGCGCGGCGATGAGCAGTTCGGGGGTGGGGGCGTAGGCGGTCACCAGGGAGGCGGCGCCGAACGCGGCCGTGCCGGCCAGCAGCAGCCGCCGGCGTCCGATCCGGTCGCCCAGGTTGCCCATGGTGACCAGCAGCCCGGCCAGCGCGAAGCCGTACACGTCGGCGATCCAGAGCTGCTGGGTCGCCGACGGGGCCAGGTCCTCGACCAGCTTGGGCACGGCGAGGTGGAGCACGGTCAGGTCGACGGAGAGCATCAGCATGGCCAGGCACGCGATCACGAGCGTGCCCCACTTGCGGGAGTCGTTTCTCATGCCGTCAGCGTCGGCGACGGCGCTGACGGATCACCGACCGAGCACTGACCGAGCACTAACGGACATCGACCGGCTGCTGACGGGTCATCGACCGAGTACGGACGGACATCGACCGGCTGCTGACGGATCATCGACCGAGTGCGGACAGGTGCTCACCGATGACGGTGAGCGGCGCCGGGCGCGGCGCGGCGCCGAGGACGGACCCGCCGCCGCGGACCGCCTCGGCGCCCCGCGCGCGGGCCGCCTCGTAGGCGGCGTCGCCGATCAGGGCGCGGCACCGGGCGGCGACCCGGACGGCGTCGGGATCGTCCGCGGAGGGAAGGCCCCGCAGCGCGGCGCCCGCGCCCAGCAGCAGGGCGGCCCGCTCGCCGTCCCGCTCCAGCATCGCCACCCCGGCGAGGCCTTCGGCGACGCGGGCCGCCAGAGTCAGGTCGCGGGTCCCGCGCCCGGTCGTGAACGCCCGCCGGTACCAGGCCAGGGCCCCGGCGGCGTCGCCCTCCGCCTCGGCCACCCACCCCAGCGCGATGCACACGCGGGCCCGCGTCTCCTCGACGTCGAACCACCCCGCCGAGCACTGGGCGAGCGCCGCCTCGCAACTGCGGCGCGCCTCGTCCAGGTCGCCCCGGAACCGGGCGATCTCGCCCAGTCCGAGGTGGGCGGCGGCCAGCACCTCCCAGGCGCCCGCCCGCCGCCCGAGCTCGGCCGCCCGCTCGTAGTCGGCGCGCGCCCCCGCGGTGTCCCCGTCGCGGAGCCGTCCGTCGGCGCGGCGGTGCAGCAGCTCGGCCACGTCGAGGGTGGCGCCCAGCCGCTCGGCGAGGGCCAGCGCCTGGTCCGTCAGGGAGGAGGCCTTCGCCCGCTCCCCGCGCCGGCCGGCGATGTCGGCCAGGCCGGAGATCGCCTGCGCCATGCCCCACCGGTCGCCGACGGACCGGAAGTCCGCGAGCGCGAGGGCGAACTCCTGCCCGGCCTCCTCCAGATCCCCGTCGAACAGCCGGAAGTACGCCCATCCGAAGTGGCCGATCGCCGAGAGCCACGGATCGTCCAGCTCGATCCGCTCCCAGCGGCGCATCATCTCCTGGGCGACCTCCGGCTCCGGCGGTCCGGCGACCATCGCCCACAGGACGTTGGCGAACGGCTGCCGGGGCATGGTGTCCCGCTCGGTCATGATCTTCCGGACGGTCTCCAGACGGGCGTCCAGCCGGCGGTCCCCGCCGCCGCCCGAGACGGCGGTCATCACGCACAGGGCGTACTCGTCGGCCAGCCCGGCCGGAGGACCGGCGCCGAGCCCGTCCAGGAGGTCGCGGGCGAGCGCGGACGCCTCGCTGCGCAGGGCGCGCAGCCACCAGTAGCACGTCAGGGCGGAGAGCAGCCGCAGGGCCGGTCCGAGATCTCCTGCCCTGATCGCCCGGTGCAGCGCGGCGTGCAGGTTGTCGTGCTCGTGGTCCAGCCGCTCCAGCCACTCCAGCTGCCCGTCGCGGCGCAGGTGGGGGTCGGCGGTCTCGGCGAGGCCGAGGAAGTGGTCCAGGTGGGCCCGGCGCAGCCGCTCCTCCTCGCCCGCCTCGGCGAGCCGCTCGGCGCAGAAGGCGCGGATCGTCTCCAGCATCCGGTAGCGCCCGCCGACCACCTCGACGAAGGACTTGTCCACGAGCGAGGCGAGGACGCCGTCGGCGTCGGCCACCCCGCAGACCCGCTCGGCCGCCTCCAGGGTGGCCCCGCCCGCGAAGACGGTCAGCCGCCTGGCCAGCGTCCTCTCGTCCTCGTCCAGCAGGTCCCAGCTCCAGCCCACGACCGCGTGCAGCGTCCGGTGGCGGGGCTGCGCCGTACGGCTGCCGCGCGACAGCAGCCGGAAGCGGTCGTCGAGCCGGGCGGCGATCTCCACGGCGGTGAGCGAGCGCAGCCTGGCCGCGGCCAGCTCGATCGCCAGGGGCAGGCCGTCGAGGGACCGGCAGATCTGCACGACGGCCCGGGCGGTGGCGTCGCCCGCACCGGGCTCCCCGCCGGAGCCCAGGGTGAAGTCCGGACGCACGGCCGAGGCCCGCTCCGCGAACAGCCGCACCGCGGCCGCCCGCTCCGGGGGGTCGCCCGGTCCGGGCAGCTCCAGGGGCGGGACGGGGCAGAGCACCTCGCCCGTGATGCCGAGCGCCTCCCGGCTGGTGGCCAGCACCCGGACCCCCGGGCAGGCGCTCAGCAGCCGGTCGGCGAGGCGCGCGGCGTCGTCCACCACGTGCTCGCAGTTGTCGAGGACCAGCAGGAGGCTCCGGTCGGCGAGCGCGGTGACCAGCCTGCCGGTCGGGTCGGGCGCGGGCTGCTGCCGGTTCGGCGCCGAGAGCAGACCGGTCTCACGCAGTCCGAGCGCGCCGAGCACCGCCTGCGGCACCTCCGCGCCGTCGCTGAGCGGTCCGAGCTCCACGAAGCGGACCTCGCCGTCCAGGCGCCCGGCGGCCTCGGTGGCGAGCCTGGTCTTGCCGGTCCCGCCGGGACCGGTGAGCGTGACCAGCCGGTCGCCGCCGAGCAGGGCCCGGATCCGCTCCAGTTCGTCCGCGCGGCCGATCAGCGGGGTGAGGTGGGCCGGCAGCCCGCGAGGCCGGTCCGGGGGATGATCCGCGGCACCCGCGGCACCCGCGGCACCCGCGGTGCCGGTGGCTCCGGCGGCGGCGAGGGAGGGGTCGGCCCGCAGGATCGCGAGGTGGGTCGCCGCCAGTTCGGCGGACGGGTCGGCGCCGAGCTCCTCGGCGAGCCGCCGCCGGATCCCCTCGAACACCGCCAGCGCGTCGGCCTGCCTGCCGCACGCGTACAGCGCCCGCATGAGCTGCCCGGCGGGCCGCTCCCGCAGGGGGTGCGCGGCGACCAGCTCCTGGAGCGCGGTCACCGCCTCCCGGTGGCGGCCGGTCGCCAGCCCGGCCTCCGCGCGGTCCTCGGCGGCGGCCAGGCGCGCCTCCTCCAGCCGTACGGCCTGCGCCGCGGCGAACGGCGCGTCGCCGACGTCGGCCAGCGCGGGCCCGCGCCAGAGGCCGAGCGCCTCCTCCAGCAGCGCCGAGGCGCGCTCCGGGTCGCCGGCGGAGAGCGCGCGGCGGCCTTCGGCGGCCAGCCGCTCGAACCGGCACGCGTCGACGGCCTCGGGGTCGACGGCGATCAGGTAGCCCGCCGGGTGGCGGACGACCAGCTCACCACGACCGCTGTCGCCGCCGCCGCCACGGCCGCCGCCGTCGCCGAGGAGGGCGCGGAGCCGGGAGACCTGCGCCTGGAGGGCCCCCACGGAGTCGCCGGGGACCCGGTCGTCGCCGTAGAGGCCGCCGACCAGCCGCTCGACGGTGACGACCCGTCCGGCGTCGAGCAGCAGCAGGGCCAGCAGCGCCCGCAGCCGGGGCCCGCCGACGGCGACGGCGCGCCCGTCGCCGAGCCGGACCTCCAGAGCCCCCAGGACACCGAACCGCATGGGGGGATTGTCCCAGGAGCCGGGGAATCCGGCGAACCAGGAGAACCGGGGAAGAGCCTGAGAACGCGGGCGAGCCGTACGGGAGGGTTCCCGTACGGCTCGCCCCGGCACGGCACGCGAGGATCGCGGAGGCTCGCTGACCATGCCTCTGCGGCCCTCCGCGGCTCTCCGCGGTACGGTCAGCGGACGGTGACCTCCGCGAAGTGGCAGGCCACGGGGTGGCCGTTGCCCCGGTCGACGAGGGCGGGCTCCTCGACGGCGCAGATCTCCTGGGCCTTCCAGCAGCGGGTGCGGAAGCGGCAGCCGCTCGGCGGGTTCAGGGGGCTGGGCACGTCGCCGGTGAGGATGACGCGCTCGCGGGCGCGCTCCTCCTTCGGGTTGGCCGTGGGGGCGGCCGAGAGCAGCGCCTGCGTGTAGGGGTGCGCGGGGCGGTCGTAGAGGTCGTCCCGGGGACCGGTCTCGATGACCTTGCCCAGGTACATCACCGCGACCCGGTCGGAGATGTGGCGGACCACCGACAGGTCGTGCGCGATGAAGATGTAGGCCAGGCCGAGCCGCTCCTGCAGGTCCTCCAGCAGGTTCACCACGCCCGCCTGGACCGACACGTCCAGCGCCGAGACCGGCTCGTCCAGCACCAGCAGCCTCGGCTCCAGCGCCAGGGCGCGGGCGATGCCGACGCGCTGGCGCTGGCCGCCGGAGAACTCGTGCGGGTAGCGGTTGCCGTGCTCGGGGCTGAGCCCGACCAGGCGCAGCAGCTCCGCCACCCGGTCCGGGCCGCCGTCCTTCCAGCGCCCGTGGACCTTCAGCGGCTCGGCGATGATGTCGTTGACCGGCAGCTTCGGGTTGAGCGAGGCGTACGGGTCCTGGAAGACGATCTGCATGTCCCGCCGCACCGGCTGGAGCTGCTTGGCCGACAGGCCGACCAGCTCCCGGCCCTGGAACCGGACCGAGCCGGAGGTGGGCCTGTGCAACTGGAGGATGGCGCGGCCCGTCGTGGACTTGCCGCAGCCGGACTCGCCCACCACGCCGAGGGTCTCACCCTCGTCCACGTGCATGGAGACCCCGCTGACGGCCTGGACCTGGGCCACCACCCGGCGCAGGAGACCGCCGCCGCGGACCGGGAAGTTCATCACCAGGTCCTTGACCTCGAGCAGGTGGGCGCCGGTGTCCGGCTCGCGCTGGGGCGCGGGCGTCTCCTCGGTCTTCACGCTCATGCCACGGTCTCACTCTCGGTGCGGAAGAACTCGGTCGGGTCCTCGGCCGCGGCCAGCCGGTCCCAGTGGTGGCAGGCCGCGTAGTGCCCGCCGCTGTCGGTCTCGGCCAGCGGCGGCTCGGAGGTCCGGCAGACGTCCGTGGCCAGCGGGCAGCGCGGCGAGAAGGGGCAGCCGCTCGGCAGGTTGATCAGCGACGGCGGGGTGCCCTTGATCGGGCGGAGCCGGGCCGAGCCGCTGCCCTTGTCCAGCGAGGGGATCGAGCCGAGCAGGCCCGCGGTGTACGGCATGCGGGGCTCCTCGAACACCGGGTCGGTGTCGCCGAGCTCGACCGGGCGCCCGGCGTACATGACCAGGACCCGGTGGGCCATGCCCGCGATGACGCCCAGGTCGTGCGTGATCAGCACGATGGCGGCGTTGACCGCGTCCTTGACCTCCAGGAGCTTCTCCAGGATCTGCGCCTGGACGGTCACGTCGAGGGCCGTGGTCGGCTCGTCGGCGATGATGACGTCCGGGTTGTTGATGACCGCCATGGCGATCATCGCGCGCTGCCGCATGCCGCCGGAGAACTCGTGCGGGTAGCTGCGCAGCCGCGCCTCGGCCTGCGGGATGCCGACCAGGTCGAGCATCTCCCTGGCCCGGGCCAGCGCGGTCTTGCGCGGCATGAGCTCGTGCGCGAGCACGGCCTCGGCCAGCTGGTCGCCGATGGTGTAGACGGGGTTCAGCGCGGTCATCGGGTCCTGGAAGACCATGGCGATCTTCCGGCCGCGCAGGCCGCGCTGCTTGCGGGCGGACATCTTCAGCATGTCGTCGCCGCGGAACAGGATCCGCCCCTTGACCCGGGCGCTCCTGGGCAGCAGGCCCATGACGGCCAGCGACGAGACCGACTTGCCGGAGCCGGACTCGCCGACGATGCCGAGCACCTCGCGCTCGCGCAGGGTGTAGGAGACGCCCCGGACCGCGTGCACGACGCCGTCCTCGGTGGGGAACTCCACGGTCAGGTCCTCGACCTTGAGGATCTCCTCCTCCGACGGCGGGCGCACGGCGTCCAGCGTCAGGCCGACGTGCACCTCCTCGGCGGAGTCGGTCACGTGGGAGGAGAGCTCGAATGCGTGCGGGTCGTCCGCGCGGGGCTCGATCGGCACGTTCGGGGAAGTCGTCATTAGGCACGCACCCGGGTCTGTCGGGGGTCGAAGGCGTCGCGCAGGCCGTCACCGATGAAGTTGATCGAGAGCGCGATCAGGATGATGAACAGGCCGGGCCACCAGAACAGCCACGGACGGGTCACCATGGCGCTGCGGTAGCGGCTGATGAGCTGGCCGAGCGAGGTGTCCGGCGCCTGGACGCCGAGGCCGAGGAAGGACAGCGCCGACTCCAGCAGCACCGCGTTGGCCACCGAGAGCGTCGCGGCGACGATGATGACGCCGACCGTGTTCGGCAGGATGTGCCGGAAGATGATCCGCTTGGCGGAGGTGCCGACCGCCCGGGCGGCCTCGACGAACTCCTTCTCCCGCAGGGAGAGGAACTCGCCGCGGACCAGGCGGCCCAGCGTCGGCCAGAGCACCACTCCCAGGAAGAGGCCGAGGACGACGGCGCCGCTGTCGCCCATCATCCGGCCGATCACCGCCGCGATGATGAGCACCGGGATGGTGATCATCACGTCGGTGAGGCGCATGAGCGTGGCCTCGGCCGCGCCGCGGAAGTAGCCGGCCACGGCGCCGACGACGGTGCCGATGGCGGTGGCGACGACGCCGACGAGGAACGCGATGATCAGCGACTGCTGGGCGCCGCGCATGGTCAGCGCGAAGTAGTCGATGCCGATGTCGTCCTGGCCGAAGGGGTGCTCGCCGATGCGGAGGCCCTCCCCGCCGAGGAACTCGGGGACCAGGCTGAGGGTGGGCTTGCCCTGGTTCACCAGCGCGCCGGTGTCGAGGTAGCTCTTGTCCCACCAGCCGGGGATGCCGGCGAAGCCGATCGAGCTGAACGCCAGGACGACCACGAAGCCGAAGATGATCATTCCGGCGAGGGCGGCGCGGTGCCGGAAGAACCGGCGGCGGACCATCTGTCCCTGGGTGCGGGCGGTGATGGTCATGCCCTGCGCGTCGGGGGCGGTGTCGGGCCCCGGTGCCTGCGCATTGAGCGTCATGATGGTTCTCCGATCTCAGGACAGCCGGATGCGCGGGTCGAGGTAGGCGTAGAGGATGTCGGCGATCATGTTGAAGACGACGATCGCGGTCCCCGTGACGATGAAGAACGCCATGACCGGTGCGGGGTCGACCTCGCGGAGCCCGTCGATGAACAGGTTGCCCATGCCCTGCCAGCCGAAGACGTTCTCGGTGACGACGGCGCCGCCGATGACGCCGGCGAAGTCGACGGCCATCAGGGTGGTGATCGGGATGAGCCCGTTGCGGAAGGCGTGCTTGACCACGACGGTCCGCTCGGGCAGGCCCTTGGCGCGGGCGGTCCGGACGTAGTCCTGGTTCATGACCTCCAGCATGCTCGCCCGGCTGTAGCGGGTGTAGGTCGCCAGCGAGATCAGGATGAGCGCCATGGTCGGCAGCAGCAGGTGACCGGCGGTGTCCAGGTTCATCTGCCAGAAGTCGCTCTCGAAGTTCGGCGTGCGGGCGCCGATCGTGGAGATCGGGCGGCCGCGCACCGCGGCGCTGTAGCCGTTGAAGGCCTGGAGCATGCGGTCGACGAAGACGACGCCGCCGGTGAACAGGCCGGTCAGCACCGCGGCGGTGATCGCCTGACGGCGCTGGAGCCCGCCGATGCCGTACCCGAGGCCGGCGCAGACCGCGACCGTCAGCAGGGCGAGACCGGCGATCTCCAGCCAGCTGGGGTCGGCCAGCAGCGGGCCGAGGACCTCCGAGGAGGCCGCGCCGATGACGGCGGCGGCCAGGGCGGCGTAGAGGGGTCCGCGCTGCCGCAGCCCGGCGGCCAGGACGGTGAAGCCCACCGCCCCGGCGAGCGCGATCGCGAGGGTGAGCGGGAGTCCGAAGCCCGGGTCGGCGAACCAGCGGGTCACCGACAGGAACGCGAACAGCGCGCCGCCGACGGCGAGGCCGACGGCGAAGGAGATCAGCCGCCGTCTGCGGTCGCCGACGGTGAGGGCGCCGAAGACCAGGCCGGACAGGAGGGCGAGGGCGCCGATGATCGCCGGCGGGATGGCCGGGTCCTTCAGCCAGTTGTTGAACTCGATGGCCATGTACTGCTTGAGCATGACCGCGATCCAGAAGATCGGGAGCGAGAAGCAGACGAAGGCGGCGAAGGTGACGGTGTAGTCGAAGCCGCTGTACTGGCGGAGCGCCGAGATGATGCCGATGATCACGCCGATGATGATGGCCATCACGGTGGCGGCGACGACGAGCTGGAGCGTGGCCGACAGGGCCTCGCCGAGCATGGTCGCCACATCGTGGCCGTCGCGGTTGACGCCGAGGTCGCCGCGGACGATGTTGCCCAGCCAGCTGAGGTAGCGGACGGGGATCGGTTCGTCGAGCTGCATGCGTTCGGTGCGGTCCGCGATCTTCGCGGCCTTGTTGGGGCTGGCGTCCTGGCGGAGGTCTTCCAACGGATCGCCCGAGAGCGCCGTGAGAACGAACATGATGACGGTGGCCGCCAGGAGGACGAAGAACGAGATGACCAGTCTCCGCGCGATGAAGACGATCATTCCGTCACCTCCTGCTCTGTGAGGGGACTGTATGTGCGGACCAGGGCCGGGACCGGAGTCTGGTGATTCTCCGGTTCCGGCCCTGGGGGTGGGTGTTCCGTCAACCGCACGTGCGGTCTGCGGGACCTAGGACGACGGGCAGGCTACGACGCCTACGACATCGCCCACTTGTCCATGTTCCAGGTGATGGTCGACTGCGCGGGGTTCGGAACGACGCCCTGCAGGGTCTCGTCCCAGGCGCTCAGACCCGGGTGCTGGAACAGCGGGATGGTGGCGAGGTCGGCCCAGAGGTTCTTCTCGATCTCGGCGATGATCGGGTCCTGGGCGGCCACGTCGACGGTCGAGTTCAGCTGCGCGACGAGCTCGTCGACCTTCTTGCTGGAGTAGCAGCCGTTGTTGTTGCCCTTGCTCTCGCCGTCGCACTTCTTCGGCGTGGTGAAGGTGGAGGCCCAGCCGCTGACCAGCGAGGAGCCGGACCAGGCGAACAGCGCGACGTCGTAGTTGTTGGCGGGCATCACGGTGCCGAAGAAGTCCTCGGAGCCGCCGTCCTCGATCTTGAAGCCGGCCTTGTTGCAGGAGTCGGCGATGAGCTGCACCGCGGCGGTGCGGCGCGGGTTCGGGGTCTGGTAGCCGATCTTGACCTTGAGCCCGGTCTTGCCGGCCTTCTCCAGGAGGGCCTTGGCACCCTCGATGTCCTGCTGGGCGTAGGCGCCGGGGCCGCCGCTGGCCTGCAGAACGGGGGCGTAGTTGCTCTGGAACGGCGCGACGTTGCGGATGTCGAGGGTCTTGGCGTTGGGGTCGACCGGCTTGATCAGGTTGTCGACGATCAGCTGCCGGGGCACGCACTTGGCGAAGGCCTCACGCAGCGCCTTGTCCTTGAACGGGCTGGAGTCGAAGTTGAAGTCCAGGTGCTCGTAGGTGTACTGGGTGGTGGCGTTGACCTTCACGCCCTCCAGTGCGTTGAGCTGGTTGAGCACGTCCGGGCCGGGCTGCGGCTCGACGATCTGGACCTCGCGGTTCTGCAGCGCCTGGGCCTGCTCGTCCAGGGCGATGAAGCGCTCGACGACGGTCGGGGTCGCCGGCGGGGCGCCCCACCACTTGTCGTTGGCCACGAAGGTCAGCGACTGGCCGGCGTCCAGCTTGGAGAGCTTGTACGGGCCGGAGGAGGGGATCAGAGCGGGGTCGGGCAGCGAGCCCTCGATGACCCAGCCCTCGTTGAAGAACTTGATGCCCTTGGCGAGCTTCTTGTCGTCGAAGTCCTTGACCGCGGCGATGAAGTCCTCCTCCGACAGCCCGTCCTGCTTGGCGATCACGTGGGCCGGCATGACCTCGGCGGTGGCGGGGCCGTTGGCGTGCCAGTCGGCGAAGGGCTTGCTGTAGACCAGGGTGAACTTCTTGCCACCCTTCTCGCACTCGGGGGTCTTGGTGTCCTGCACGCCGTTGGTGTCGGCGGAGGAGAAGCCCTTGACCTTGCCGGACTTGTAGGCCCACCAGAGCATGACGTCGTCGCAGTCGATCGGCGTGCCGTCCGACCAGACGGCCTTGTCGTTGATCGTGTACTCGACGGTCAGCGGGTCGTCGGAGGTCTTCTCGTAGGTGCCGAAGTCCGTGTTCGGGGTGATCTTGCCGTTCTCCCCGTAGATCCAGAAGCCCGTCAGCACGCGCTGCAGCGGGCCGGCGTTACGGGTGGCGTTCTCGGCGGTGGTGTTGTTGTTGTAGGAGTGGAACTCCTGCTCGTAGGCGTAGGTGACCGTCTGCGCCGCGGGAGCGGAGGCCGAGGCCGAACCCGAGGTGGCGGGTTCGCTCGCCGAGTTCTCGCCCGCGCAGGCGCTCAGCAGGAGTGCACCTCCCGCCACTGCAGCTAGAAACTTGCCAGATGTCCGCGTGTGGAACACGGCAGCACTCCTTAGGGATTCGATGTGAGAACAGCCGCCAGCATGATTGAGCAAAGCTGACCATCATGACTTGCAGTCGGACAAGTGGGACTCGGGGTGTGTTGCAGACCTGAGACCGCTACCGTCCCAAGCTGTAACAAAGTCGGGCGTGAAGCGCGAAACCCTGAAATAGGTGATTATCAGGAAAAACGTAACCTTTGCCCGAATAATCCCAATATGTGGGATGACGGAGAGTGATAGGTGGCATCCATCCGGGGAGGGGGTGCATCGGGGAAGTGGTGTATTTCCTGGTCGCGATGCCATCCGAGAGTGGGACTCTCGTCACTTTAGGTGATCATCTGGCCGGAAAGAGCTTTTTCTCTTTCCCTTCCGGAGAGCGACCCCTGACCGCGGCTCGGATCTCCACCGGGCGCCGGGCCGCATCCCCGCCGGACCTCTGACCGGGGGGCCGGCGCCCCGCCCCCCGGCCCCGCCTCGCCCCGCGGAGGGCATCCTTGAAGGCGTGAGCGAATACGACACGGCGGAGCAGAGGGTCCTTCCCCTGGTGGTGCGGATCGAGAGGGCCGCGCCGCCCGAGCGGACCGACGCGCTGGAGGCCGCCGCGCTGGCCGTACTGGCCCTGCTCGGCGACGCCCGGGCGGCGGAGGGCGGAGAGTGGGCCGAGGCCGTGCGGAGCTGGGAACGGGGCCGGATCAGGAAGGTCGTACGGCGGGCGCGCGGAGCCGAGTGGCGGCGCGTGCTCGAACTGCCGGGCCTGACCGTCGCGCACGGCACCGCCGAGGTACGGGTCCATCCGCCGGTCCCGCTGGACGCCTGGCCCCGGGAGCTGGCGAGGCTCCAGGTCTCCGGAACCGAGCTGGCGGACTCCGCCGAACCCGGGCCGCCGGGGGAGGGGGCGGTGCTCTGGATCAACCCCCAGCTCGCGATGTCGGCGGGGAAGGCGATGGCCCAGGCCGGGCACGCCGCCCAGTTCGCCTGGTGGGGGGCAGGCGAGGAGGTCCGGCGGGAGTGGCGCGGGCGGGGGTTCGCGCTCGCCGTGCGGACGGCCGACCCGGCGGCCTGGGCGGCCCTGTCCGGCGGGGACCTGCCGGTGGTCCGGGACGCGGGCTTCACCGAGATCGAGCCCGGCTCGTGCACCGTGGTCGCGGACGCCCCGTGGCTGCGCCCCGGCGGCTCCCGTGCGGGCGGCTCCCTCCGGGGCGCGGCCTCCGGGTAGCGGCCGGGCGGCGACCGGAACGGGAGGAGGGCCGCCAGGCGAGGGGGCGGGAGGAGGCGGACCGGGGGAGACCGGGGGAGACCGGGGGAGACCGGGGGAGACCGGGGGGACCGGGGGAGACCGAGCGGGGGCTGGACGGGGGCTGGGCGGGAGCGGCTCCCGTGCCCGAATCGGAAGGCGAGCGGAACCCACTCGTTCCCGAAGTGTGATGGGTATCGCGGACGAGAAAAGAGGATTTGTCGTACGCTCCCGATCGTGCTCGATGGGTTGGGTGGTACTCCGGGGGCCCGGGAGACGGGTGTCGCCCCCACGTATATGGCGGCCGAGGCGGAGACGTCCGAGCTGCCCAAGATCGTCGTTGAGACACCGCCCGTCCGTCCGGCATCGCCGGTGAAGCGCTCCCGGATCGGCGACCTGCCGATGCGCGTGATCTACCGCGTCCTGGCGGGGGTCACCGCGGTGGTGGTGGCCGCGATCGCCGTCCTGGTCGGGTTCGTGTCCTCCGACTCCGCTGACCGGCCGGGCGAGGAGGCGCCGGGGCGGGTCGCCGCGCCATCCGCCGCGGTGCCCTCGCCCGGCCTCGGTTCGCCGCAGCCCTCCCCTCCGGCGGCGACCCCCTCGCCCCTCGCGGCGACCTCCTCTCCCGCCGCGGCGTCGCCCTCTCCCGGCCCGACACCGGACGGCAGCGCCGTGACCGCCGCGCTGGCGGATCCCCGCGTGCCAGGGCCGCCGCGCGACAGGAAGCTCGCCCGGTTCCCCGGCAAGGCGCTGCCGTCCAAGCGCCGCGTCGAGGACGAGAAGTCCGGCGTGTCGCTGGTCCGGCTGGGCAAGCCGTGGAAGACCTACGGCGCCTCGCCGTTCTCGACCAAGCAGGTGCTGCCCCCGGTGAAGGGCGCGGGGCACCGGGCGATGCTGGTGAGCTGCCCGGTGCCGATCGAGGCGCAGGCGAGCCTGAAGGACACCGCCATCCTGGCCGCGCGCTGGACGCTCAACCACCACCCCAAGGGGAGCAGGCTCCACTGGAGCGCCTCCCAGCCGCTCGAGGACGGCTGGCTGCTCGCCTACCGGGTGACGTACAAGGTGAAGGGCAAGAGCCGCTCCTCCATGGCCGCGGTGGTCCTGAGCGAGTCCGGCCGGGCCAAGCCCGCCATGGTCTTCGTGACGATCCCCGACGCCCAGCGCAAGCGCTGGCGCGACATCAACACCGCGGCCCTCTCCGTCGAGCGGCTGTAGGGCCCGGAACCCGTCCCCTGGCGGACGGGCCCCGCCCGGCGGCGGACCGGCGCGCGGGCGGACGCCGATAGGGTGGGCGCCGTGACCCAGCTCGTGCTCGCCTCGGCCTCGCCCGCCCGCCTCGCCCTGCTCCGCAGCGCCGGGCTCGATCCCAAAGTGATCGTCAGCGGCGTGGATGAGGACGCCGTCACCGCGGACACCCCCGCCGAGCTCTGCCTCACCCTGGCCAGGACGAAGGCCGCGGCGGTGGCGCGGGACCTGGCCGGCCCCCTGGTGATCGGCTGCGACTCGGTCCTGGAGCTCGACGGCGGAGCGTACGGCAAGCCCTCCTCGTCCGAGGACGCCGCGGCACGCTGGCGGCACATGCGCGGCCGGAGCGGCCGCCTGCTCACCGGGCACTGCGTGATCGACACAGCCACCGGCAGGGAGGCCGCCGAGGTCGGCGCCACGACGGTCCGCTTCGGCACCCCGGACGACGCCGAGATCGACGCCTACGTCGCCACCGGCGAGCCCCTGCGCGTCGCGGGGGCGTTCACCCTGGACGGCCCGGGGGGCTGGTTCGTCGAGGGCATCGACGGCGACCACGGCAACGTGCTGGGCATCTCCCTCCCGCTCCTGCGCCGTCTCCTCTCCACCCTGGGCGTCTCCGTCCCCGACCTCTGGCGTCGCGCGGCGGGCGGCGGATCCCGATAATCTTCGCGGCATGGGTGTAATCCGCTCCTTCACCGGCGGTATGGGGTTCTTCCTCCAGGGACTGCGCTGGGTCGCGCGCAACCCGGGGTGGTGGCTGTTCGGCCTGATCCCGGCGCTGATCGTGTTCGTGCTCTACGCCGTGGGGCTCTACTTCCTGGGAACGAGCGCCGGCGACCTGGCCGGGTGGCTGACGCCGTTCGCCGACGGATGGGGCGAAGGGCTCCGGAACACCTTCCGGATCATGGTCGGCGCGGTGGTCTTCGGGGCGGGGCTCGTGCTGGCCGTGGTGACCTTCGCCGCGGTGACCCTGGTCGTCGGCGAGCCGTTCTACGAGAAGCTCTCGGAGAGGGTCGAGCGGACCTACGGCGAGGTGCCCACCGGACACGAGCTGCCGCTGTGGAGATCGATCCCGCGATCGGTCAAGGACAGCCTGGTCACCCTCGGATACGTGCTGCTGTTCACGGTCCCGCTGTTCTTCCTGGGCTTCGTGCCGGTGATCGGGCAGACCGTGGTCCCGGTGCTGGGCGCCATGGTCTCGGGTTTCTTCCTCACGGTCGAGCTCACCGCACTGGCCATGGAGCGCAGGGGCCTGGCCCGCAGGAGCCGGTTCGCGCTGCTCCGCGGGGACAAGGCGCTCGCGCTCGGTTTCGGGGTGCTCCTGTTCCTGCTCTTCCTCATCCCGCTGGGCGCGGTGGTCGCCATGCCCGCCGCCGTCGCGGGGGCGGCCATCATGGTCCGCACGCGGCTGGCCGCCGGCGGTCCGCCCGCCGGGACCACCCCGCGCCAGGCCTTCCCGCCGGGCGGCCCCCCGCCGCAGGCCCCTCCGGGTCGCCTTCCGCCCCGGAGCTCGCCGCCCGGGCCTCCGCCGGGTCGTCTCTGATGCCGGCGACCGGGCCTCCGCCGGGTCGTCTCTGACCCCGCCGGGCCTTTCGGAAAGGGGCCTCGTCCACAGGCGCGCCGGCCGGCCACCGGTCGTCCACAGGGCCGCGGCGGAGAGGGGAGGACCGGCCCCGGCCCGGCGATGCTGTCTGCCATGACGACCCACACCACCGCCTCGCCGGGCCTCCCGGCCGGCCCGCCCGACCTGCTGCTCGGCTCCACCGAGGACGTCCTCGGCGCGGTGCCCTACCTGCTGGGTTTCCACCCCGCCGAGAGCCTCGTCGTGATAGGCCTGCGCGGTTCTCCGCCCAAGGGCCGCGTGCACCTCACCGTCCGGTGGGACCTGCCGCTGGCCGACCGCGATCTCGGCCGGATCCTCCCGCTGCTCCGCAAGGAGGAGATCACCCAGGTCATCGTCGCCGGCTACGGTTCCGGCCCGCTGGTGACCCCGGCGGCGGACGCGGCCGTCGCCCTGTTCCGGGAGGGCGGGATCGGGCTTGTCGACGCGCTCCGGGTGGAGGACGGCCGCTACTGGTCCTACGTCTGCTCACGCACCGACTGCTGCCCTCCCTCCGGCGCGCCGTACGACCGCGAGGCCGGTGCGGTCGCGGTCCGCGCCGTCGCGCACGGGCTGGTGGCGCTGCCCGACCGGGAGACTCTGGAACGCTCGCTCGCCCCCGTCGGCGGGACCGCCCGGACGGCGATGCGCGCGGTCACCGGCCGCGTCGCGGAGGAACTGCGCCGGCGCATCGCCGGCTGCGAGGACCCCGACGGGCTCGCGGCGGAGCTCGTCGCCGACGGGACGGCCCGCGTGCGCACGGCGATCGAGGTCTACGCCGCGGGCGGGCGGCTCGACGACGAGCAGGCGGCCAGGCTCGGGTTCGACCTGGCCGTGATCCGGATCCGGGACGAGGCGTGGGCGCTGATCACCGACGACGCCCACGACGCGCACCGCAGGCTCTGGCAGGACCTCACCCGCAGGCTGGAGCCGAGGTTCGTGCCACCGGCCGCGTCGCTGCTCGCCATGGCCGCCTGGCGCGACGGAGACTCCGCCCTGGCGAGCGTCGCCCTGGCCCGCGCGCACGAGGCCGATCCCGGCTACTCCATGGCCAATCTGCTCATGGACGCGCTGCGGTGCCTGCTCCCGCCGCACGCGCTCAAGGACAGGATGCCCAGCCCCGAGGAGCTGGACCTGCAGATGGGCGTGCCCCGGACGTCCTGGCTGCTCCCCATGGTCGTCCTGCTGGAGGAGCCGCCGACGGGCCCGGCCGGCCCCGCGGGATGAGGCGTCAGCCCTCTTCGCGCTTGCGGCGCTCGTTGTAGGCCCGCATGCGGGGCGGATAACCGGTGAGCTGCACATCGTAGACGGGAAGGGCGAGATCGCGGGCGACCTTGCGGATCACCGCGGGGGCACCGACCCGGCGCCGGGTCCACTCGCCGTCGTCGGCCACGGCCACGGCGGTGGTGTCGGTCGCGAAGGTCTCCGGTTCGACGTAGAACTCCACGCCGCGGCGCGACTTCGCGAAGGCGATGAGCGCCTCGATGTCGGAGTCGTTCGCAGCCCGGTCGAACTTTGCGATCTTCGGCCCGCGCAGACGCCTCAAACCATAGCGATCCCGCCATCTCATGCCCCTTGTTATACCTCCCCTGGCCCCTCCATGGTGGACGCCAGGGGAACTCCAGGGACGGCGTCAGGGGTAACCCCGATGCGCGGGACGACCGCCCCGGACGAACATGGAGGTCACAAGGGCGACGAAGGGAAGGTCGGTTCCATGGCGGGCACAGCGACACCACCGGTGAATCCGCGGCACGGGGGCGTGCCGGCGACGGGGCCCGGGTCCGGTTACGCCGGCCTCCGGGTGAGCAACCAGGACCGGGAGCAGGTGGTCGAGCACGTCAAGGCCGCCTACGCGGAGGGACGGCTCGACGAACTCGAGTTCGACGACCGGCTGGAGCGGGCGATGACCGCCCGGGTCCACGGTGACCTCATCCCGATCATGCAGGAGCTGTACGGCTCCCGCCCACCCCTGCCCGCCCCCTACCCGCCGCAGGCCCGCCCGGCACCGGGCATGGCACACCACGGGCGGCCCCAGGCGCGGACGGGCGGAGACCGGGTGGGCGCGGCCGCGGCGCACCTGCTCCCGCTGGCGGGCCTGTTCGTGCTGGGGCCGCTCGTCATGCTGCTCGCGGCGGGCCGGACCTCCCCCTACATCCGCAGGCACGCCGTGGAGGCGCTGAACTTCCACCTGACCCTGATCGGCGCCACCATCGTGCTGGCGATCACGTTCGTGGGCGCGGTGCTGGTGCCCCTGCTCTGGGTCGGCGGAGTGGTGCTGTCGGTCGTCGGCGGGCTGGCGGCGCTGGGCGAGGGCGACTTCCGCTACCCGTTCACGCTGCGCCCGGTCAAGTGACCCGCGAGGGCGCGCCGAGGACCGGGACGGACCTGGGGGCACACGGGGCGGACCCCGGAGCACGCGGGGCGGACTCCGGAGCACGCGGGGCGGACTCCGGAGCACGCGGGGCGGACTCCGGAGCACGCGGGGCGGACTCCGGAGCACGCGGGGCGGACTCCGGAGCACGCGGGGCGGACCTGGGAGCGCCGGGGCGTGGACGTGCCCGTCGGCGAGGCGGGGCACCGCCGTGCCCGAGGCCCGCGGGCGGGCCTCAGAGCAGCAGCGCGCGGACCGTGTCCACGGTGTCGGCCTGCTCCGGGGTCTTGTCCGGGCGGTAGCGGATCACCCGGGCGAAGCGCAGGGCCATGCCGCCGGGATAGCGGCTGGAGCGCTGGACCCCGTCGAAGGCGATCTCGACGACGAGCTCGGGCTGGACCGTGACGGTCCAGCCGTCGGAGGGGCCGTCGGCGAGCGCCAGGAAGCGCTCGGTCTGCCAGGCGAGCAGCTCGTCGGTCAGACCCTTGAAGGTCTTGCCGAGCATGACGAAACCACCGCCGACCGGATCGCGGGCGCCCAGGTGGAGGTTGGAGAGCCGGCCCTCCCGGCGGCCGCTGCCCCACTCCGCGGCCAGCACGACCAGGTCCAGCGTGTGGCGGGGCTTCACCTTGACCCAGCCCGCCCCGCGACGGCCGGCGGCGTAGGGGCTCTGCGGTGACTTCACCACCACGCCCTCGTGCCCCCGCCGGAGGACCTCCTTGAAGAACGCCTCGCCCTCGGCGGCGTCGTCGGTGACCAGCCGGGGTGTGATCAGCTCCGCGGGAACGGCCCGGACGAGCTCCGCGTGGCGCGCCTCGTCGGGCAGGTCGAGGAGATCGGCTCCTCCCACCCGCAGCGCGTCGAAGAAGAACACGCTGAGCGGGGTCGACCGGCGGGCCCCCGCCACGTCGGCCCGGCTGGCCACCCGGCCGGAGGTGACCTGGAAGGGCTCCGGGAGGCCGTCCGGCCGCAGCGCGATGACCTCGCCGTCCAGGACGAGGTCGGTGCCGGGCAGGGCGCCGACCGCCTCGACCAGCTCGGGCACCTGAGCGGTGATGTCGTCCAGGGTGCGGGTGAAGACGGACACGGCGTCGCCGGACCGGTGGGCCTGGACCCGCACGCCGTCGAGCTTCCACTCGATCGCGGCCCGCCCGCCCACCCGCTCCAGTGCCGCGGCGACGGAGGGCGCGCTCTGCGCGAGCATCGGCGAGACCGGGCGGCCCACCTCCAGCCTGAAGGAGCGCAGTGCCTCGACCCCGCCGGACAGAGCCGCCGCGCCCACGGCGGGCAGCCAGCCGCGCAGCGTCAGCGCCCGCCGCACCTCGGCGGCCGGTGTCCCCGACGCCTTGGCGACGGCCTCGACCATCACTCCGTCGAGCGCGCCCTGGCGGAGCTCACCGCGGACGAGCCGGGACAGGAAGGCCTGCTCGGGACCGGTGAGCGCGGCGAACAGCTCGTTCAGCAGCGCCCGGCGCGCGCTCTGGGAACCGGGACCGCTCTGCGTCTTGACGCGGGTGAGGAGGGCGTCGACCTGCAGCAGGGTCGCGGTGGCGGCGATCCGGGGCTCGGGGAGGTCCCGCAGGGCCGCCAGGCCGACGCCGATCTGCCGCTGGGGCAGCTCACCGGAGAGGTAGGCGATCGCGATCTCCGCCTCGTCCGGGCCGACCCGGCCGAGGAGCTCCGCGAGATGCCGGACCTTCGCCAGCCGGGCGGAGTCGGCGGCCACGGCCGCGGAGGTGCGCGCGAGATCGATCAACAGCACACGGCCAGCCTACGAGGCCGCGGTGACATTCCGGCGGCGGAGGTCTCCCGGGGGTCCCGTTCCGGCCGGCGGACCCGGCGGACCCGGTGAACCCGGCGGTGCTCGGTCGCCGTACGGCGGGGCGGGCGGTGCGGACCGGACGGCCCCGTTCGGGCGGGCCGGTCCGCGGGAGACGCGGCGGGCCGCCCCCGACGGGAGCGGCCCACCGGTCGCCTCAGCGGACCCCGAGCAGGTCCACGACGAAGATGAGGGTCTCGCCGGGCTTGATGCGGCTGCCCGCGCCGCGGTTGCCGTAACCCAGGTGCGGCGGGATGGTGAGACGGCGGCGGCCGCCGACCTTCATGCCCGCGACGCCCTGGTCCCAGCCCGCGATGACCTGGCCCGCGCCGAGCGAGAACTCGAAGGTCTCGCCCCGGTTCCAGGAGGCGTCGAACTCCTCGCCGGTGGAGAAGGCGACACCGACGTAGTGCACGCTGACCTGGTGGCCAGGCTTGGCCTCCGGGCCGTCTCCCTCGACGACGTCGACGATCTGCAGCTCCTTGGGCGCGTCGCCCTCAGGGAAGTCGATCTCCGGCTTCTCCAGTGCCACGTGGTTTCTCCTTGATCTGGTGCGTGCCGGCCGATGCCCGACCGGCCGAA
Organism: Planomonospora antibiotica; assembly: GCF_014647955.1. Taxonomy (NCBI): domain Bacteria; kingdom Bacillati; phylum Actinomycetota; class Actinomycetes; order Streptosporangiales; family Streptosporangiaceae; genus Planomonospora; species Planomonospora antibiotica. Next base: position 80,526 of record NZ_BMQE01000008.1, read on the forward strand.
CGACTCTACGGGGTCCGGGGCCCGGCGGTGGGCGAAGGGGTACGGTCGGCCGGTCCGTCAGGCGGAGTCGCGGACGACCAGCTCCGTGGGCAGGATCACCGGAGCGTCCACGTCCTGCCCCGAGGCGAGCGCGAGGACGAGCCGGGCCAGTTCCCGGCCCATCTCGTGGAGGGGCTGGCGGACCGTGGTGAGCGGCGGCTCGGCGTAGGAGGCGGCGGGCACGTCGTCGAAGCCGACCACGGCCACGTCGTCCGGCACGCGGCGCCCGGCCTGCCGCAGCACCTGCAGGGCGCCGAGCGCCATCATGTCGCTGGCGGCGAACACCGCGTCGAGCCCGGGATCGTCCCGCAGCAGCTGGCGCATGGCCGCGACGCCCGACTCGCGGGTGAAGTCGCCCACCGCGACGATGGAGCGCCGGTCGGAGTCGCGCAGCGCGTTGCGGTAGCCGGTGAGCCGGTCGATCCCGGCGACCATGTCCTGCGGCCCGGCGATCGTGGCGATCCTGCGGCGGCCCGCCGCCACCAGGTGCCCCACGGCCTGCTCGGCGCCGCCGACGTTCTCCGTGTCCACGCAGGGCAGCGCGCCCTGCACTCCGGCGTGCAGGGGCCGTCCGCTGCACACCACGGGCACGCCCCGGCGGGCCAGTGCGGCGGGCAGCGGGTCGGCCCCGTGCATCGAGGCGACGATCACGCCGTCCACGTGCCCGGCCGTGGCGTAGCGCTCGACCCGTTCCTGCCCGCGCGGCGAGCCGGCGAGCATGAGCACGAGGTGCTTGTCCGCGGCCTCCGTCTCCCGGCTGACGCCGCGGATGATGCTGGCGAACATGGGGTCGTCGGAGAAGACCCGGGTGGGCGGTTCGGAGAAGACCAGCGCGACGGAGTCGGCCCGCTGGGTCACCAGGCTGCGCGCCGCGAGGTTGGGGACGTAGCCCAGCTCCTCCACGGCGCGCAGCACCGTCGCGCGGATCTCCGGATTGACGTGCGTCGAGCCGTTGACCACGCGGGAGACGGTGGCCCGGGAGACTCCCGCCCTGGCCGCCACCCTCTCCAGCGTCGGCCGGGCGGTCACCGGGTCACGCCTGGACCCCGTTGCGCCGGATGACCTCGCGGTACCACAGCGCGCTGTCCTTGGGGACGCGGCGCTGCGAGGCGTAGTCGACGTAGACCAGCCCGAAGCGCTTGGCGTAGCCCTCGGCCCACTCGAAGTTGTCCATCAGCGACCAGACCAGGTAGCCGCGCAGGTCGGCCCCGGCCTCGATCGCGGCGTGCGCGGCGCGGAAGTGGCCGTCGAGGAAGGCGATCCGCCGCTCGTCGGCGACCCGGCCGTCGGCGAGCACGTCGTCGAAGGCGGCGCCGTTCTCGGTGATGATCAGCGGCGTGCCCGGATAGTCGCGATTGAGCCGGAGCAGCAGCTCGGTGAGGCCGGACGGCTTGACCGACCAGCCCATCGCCGTCTTCTCCTCGTCGCCCTGGACGAACGCGATGCCCTCGCTGCCCGGGTGGACCGGGTTGGCCTGCTGCCCGGCGCGCAGCTCCACGGTGGTGGGGCTGTAGTAGTTGACGCCCAGCAGGTCGATCGGCGCGCCGATGATGTCGAGGTCGCCGTCGCGGACGAAGGACCAGTCGGTGAACCGGCGGGCGCGCTCCACGACGTCGGCGGGGTACTCCCCGCGCAGGACCGGGTCGAGGAAGATCCGGTTCTGCAGGCCGTCGATGTGCGCGACGGCCTCGGGGTCGGAGCCCGAGATCGGGGCCAGGTTGAGGGTGATGCCGACCTGCCGGGCCCCCGCGGCGCGCAGTTCGGCCACCGCCAGGCCGTGGCCCAGCAGCAGGTGGTGGACGGCGGCGTAGGCGTCGCCCGGGTTCGTGCGGCCGGGGGCGTGGACGCCCGCGCCGTAGCCGAGGAAGGAGGAACACCAGGGCTCGTTGAGCGTGGTCCAGGTGCCGACCCGGTCGCCGAGCCTGCCGTACACGACGGCGGCGTACTCGGCGAAGCGCTCGGCGGTCTCCCGGTTGGTCCAGCCGCCCCGGTCCTCCAGGCTCTGCGGCAGGTCCCAGTGGTAGAGCGTCACGATGGGCGTGATGCCGCGTCCGTGCAGCTCGTCGACCAGCCGCTCGTAGAAGTCCAGGCCGCGGGGGTTGACCGGGCCGGAGCCGTCCGGCTGGATCCGGGGCCAGGCGATGGAGAAGCGGTAGGCCTGGACGCCGAGGTCGGCCATCATCGCCACGTCGTCGCGGTAGCGGTGGTAGTGGTCGCACGCGACGTCACCGGTGTGGCCGCCGACGACCTTGCCGGGCGTCCGGGAGAAGGTGTCCCAGATGGACGGCCCGCGGCCGTCCTCGTTCGCGGCGCCCTCGATCTGGTAGGAGGCGGTCGCCGTCCCCCAGAGGAAACCCTGCGGGAAGGTCAGGTCGCCGGTCCCCCCGGTCTCCGCTGCGACTCCCGCCGACATCCCCATGGACAGGGTCATGTCTCACCGCCCTTTCGCCTCGCCGTCAACCCCGCCTCGCCCCGAACGGCAGAGAGCGCTCTCACACAGCATCGTGGGTGCGTGACGGGCCTGTCAAGGCGGATCATCCGCCTCCGAGGGAAGGGGGAGTGTGAGAAGTCGTTGACTTGGCGTTCACTCAGGGCTACCGTCCTCGGTCAGAGAGCGCTCTCTTGCCCTTGCTCGCCCCGGCGGCCCGTTCTGCGGCGCCGGCAGCCCGATACCCGAGGAGGTATCCATGGGCTTCCCATCCCCCTTGCGCAGAGTAGTCGCCGCGGTTGCCGTCCTGGCCACGGCCGTGGTGACCCCGGTGGTCCTGGCGTCCCCGGCCGCCGCCGTGGCGGTCGGCGCGGGCGGTTACGCCTCCGCCCGCCCGGCCGGCACCGCCGGCCCCTCCGATTCCGACGGCGCCGCCGTCAGCCCCAAGGTCACCAGCCGGATGGCCGGCCGCGCCGTGCCGACGAACGACTGGTGGTCCTCGCTGGTCTTCCAGCGCTACGCGGGCAACCCCTACTCCGAGAACATGTACGCCCACCCGCTCTCGTTCCACGCGAACGCCAAGGGCATCAGCGTCGGCTACCCGGACAAGCCGAACATCACCTCCGACGGGCGGATGTACGAGTTCGTCCACGCGAGCGACCTCAACGTGGGCGTCTCCGGCCTCAACGCCGCCAGGACCGAGGTGGACGGCTGGGGCGACTGGAACGTCGTGCCGCGCTGGAGCGACGGGACCCGCACGCTGCGGACCACGATCGCGCACGGCTCGCCGTACGTCTACGCCGAGGCCTCGGGCGGCAACGCACTGGTGGAGTTCACCGGCCCGGCCAGCGTCTGGCAGAACGGCGGCAACGTGCTGGGAGTGACGGTGAACGGCCGCGACTACGGCCTGTTCGCCCCCTCCGGGACCAGCTGGTCGCTGACCGGCACCGCCTCCGCGAGCGCCCCGGCCGCCTTCTTCTCGGTCGCGGTCCTGCCCTCCCGGGCGGCGCTCCCGCTGTTCGAGAAGTACGCCTACTCCTTCGTCACCGACACCCGGGTGAGCTGGTCCTACGACGCCGCCGCGGGCCGGATGCAGGCCGTCTACACCGCGTCCACCACCGCGAGGCAGGGGAGTCGGACCGGCACCCTGCACGCCCTCTACCGCCACCAGTGGGCGAACTCCTCCGACCCGATGACGGCCCACCGCTACGTCTCACCGCGCGGTGAGATGCGCGTGCGCGAGGGCGCGTCGTTCACCACGAACGCGGAGTTCAACGGAGTGCTGCCCGCCCTGCCGCTCGCGCCCGGCGCGGACAAGGCCAGGCTGCGGGCCGGCATCGACGCCGAGCTGAACGCCTCCGACCCCTACAAGGGCGCCGCCGACACCTACTGGACCGGCAAGGCCCTGTGGCGGATCGCGGCGCTCATCCCGGTCGCCAACCAGATCGGCTACACCGCCGGCCGGGACAAGGCGATCGGCCTGGTCAAGAGCCGGCTGGCCGACTGGCTCACGGCGGGCTCGGGGGAGACCGGCAGGCTCTTCGCCTACGACTCCACCTGGAAGACGCTGATCGGCTACCCGGCGGGCTACGGCACCGACAAAGAGCTCAACGACCACCACTTCCACTACGGCTACTACGTGCTGGCCGGAGCGATGGTGGCCCAGCACGACCCGGCCTGGGTCTCCGACTCGCAGTACGGCGGCATGCTGAAGCTGCTGGTCAAGGACGCGGCCAACTACGACCGCTCCGACAGCCGGTTCCCGTTCCTGCGCAACTTCGACCCCTACGCCGGGCACGCCTGGGCGTCCGGGCACGCGGGCTTCGGCCACGGCAACAACCAGGAGTCGTCGTCGGAGTCGATGATGTTCAACGCCGCCGCGGTCCTGTTCGGCCAGGCGACCGGCGACACCGCCCTGCGCGACGCGGGCATCTACATGTACACGACCGAGCGCGAGGCCATCGGCCAGTACTGGTTCGACGCCGACGGCGCGGTCTTCCCGCCGGGCTTCGGCCACGACACCGTGGGCATGGTGTGGGGCGCCGGCGGCAGCTACTCCACCTGGTGGACGGCGAACGCCGAGGAGATCCACGGCATCAACATGCTCCCGATCACCGGCGGCTCGCTCTACAACGGCGCGTGGAAGGCCGACATCAAGCAGAACATCAGCGAGCTGCGGGCCTCCAACGGCGGCCAGGAGACCGAGTGGCGCGACGTCATCTGGCAGTTCCTGGCCATGGCCGACCCCGCCGCCGCCCAGTCGCTGTGGCTGGGGGCCGACCCGGCACCCGAGGACGGTGACTCGCGCGCCCACGCCTACCACTGGATCTCCGCGCTGAACGCCTGGGGCACCCCCGATCACTCGGTCACCGCGAACGTGCCGACGTACGCGGTGCTGGGCAACTCGGCGGGCAGGACCTACGTGGCCTACAACGCCTCCGGCAGCGCCGTCACGGTCCGGTTCTCCGACGGGCAGACGCTCGCCGTACCGGCCCGGGCGATGGCCTGGCGCGGCCCGGCGGGCAGCGGGACCGAGCCGGGAGGCGGCCCCGGCCCGAGCCCCACGGCGACGCCCACCGTCAGCCCCACGCCCACCAAGAGCCCGACGCCGACCCCGACGCCGAGCCCCACGAAGACCCCGACGCCCACTCCGACGCCCACCCCCACGGCGGGCGGGGTCGACGCGCGCTCCACCATCCAGGCGGAGAGCTACCAGGCCCAGTCGGGGACGGCCCTGGAGGACGCCTCCGACACCGGAGGCGGCAAGAGCGTCGCGTTCGTCTCCAACGGCGACTGGCTGCGCTTCGACGGCGTCCGCTTCGGCTCCGCGGCGGCAGGGCAGTTCAAGGCCCGGGTCGCCTCCGGGGCGGGGGCAGGGGTCAGCGGACTGGTCCAGGTCCGCCTGGACAGCCCCACGGCGGCGCCGATCGGCGACTTCGCGGTGGGCAGCACCGGCGGCTGGCAGAGCTGGCGGACGATCGCGGCGAACATCTCGGGCGTCACGGGCACCCACACGGTGTACATAACCTTCAGCAGCGGCCAGCCGGCGGACTTCGTCAACCTCAACTGGTTCACCTTCTCCACGAACTGATCCCGCGGGTGCGTCTCCTGCGGGCGCGTCCGGACCGATCCCGCGGGGGCGTACGGCGAGCCGTGCGCCCCCGCGACCGGAGGGCGGGGACCTGACGGTCCCCGCCCTTCCTGTTCTGAGAGCGCTCTCACAACGAACGCATAACCTGAATGCCCTGAATGACACCCAGATTTCTCAAATGCGTAACCGTAGCATCACAGTCATTGACATCCCGTTGCTGGGCGACAAGGCTACAGAGAGCGCTCTCACACTGGTTTGAGCCATCCGGCCACCATGGCGGACCGGTAACGCGGTGACCCCACGCGCCTGTCGCGGGCGGTCCAGCCGGTCCCGCCAGCCGGGGCCGGCCCGGCAAAGTAATGGAGGAAGGGTCCATGTCGCTCCTCTCTCGGCCTGCACGCGCCGCCCTCGTCGCGGGTACCGCGGGCCTGGCGCTGGTCGCCACCGGTTGCGGCTCTTCCGAGCCCTCGACCCCTGCGGCGGGCGGCGGTGGCAGCACATCCGCCGAGTGCGCCCCGTTCGAGCAGTTCGGAAAGCACGACGGCAAGAAGGTCTCGATCTACTCCCCGATCCGGGACACCGAGGCAGACCTGTTCCAGCAGACCTGGGTGCCGTTCGAGAAGTGCACCGGGATGAAGATCAGCTACGAGGGGACCGGCGAGTTCGAGGCGCAGATCCAGGTCCGCGCCGACGGCGGCAACCCGCCGGACCTGGCCTTCTTCCCGCAGCCCGGCCTGCTGGAGCGCTTCGTCAAGGCGGGCAAGCTCAAGCCCGCCTCGGCCGAGGTGAAGAAGCTGGCCGAGCAGAACTGGTCGGCCGACTGGGTGAAGTACGGCACGATCGACGGCACCTTCTACGCCGCCCCGCTGGGCGCCAGCGTGAAGTCCTTCGTCTGGTACTCGCCGGGCATGTTCAAGGAGAAGGGCTGGGCCGTCCCCACGACCTGGGACGAGCTCATGACCCTCACCAACACGATCGCGGGCACCGGGATCAAGCCGTGGTGCGCGGGCATCGAGTCCGGTGAGGCCACCGGCTGGCCGGCCACCGACTGGATCGAGGACATCCTCCTGCGCGAGCTCGGCCCCGAGGGCTACGACGACTGGGTCGCCCACAAGATCCCCTTCAACGACCCCAAGATCGTCGCCGCGGTCGACAAGGTCGGCGCGATCCTGAAGGACGAGAAGTTCGTCAACGGCGGCTACGGCCCGGTCAAGAGCATCGCCAGCACCGCCTTCCAGGAGGGCGGCGTGCCCATCACCGAGGGCAAGTGCGCGCTGCACCGCCAGGCCTCCTTCTACGCCAACTTCTGGCCCGAGGGCACCAAGGTGGCCGAGGACGGCGACGTCTTCGCCTTCTACCTGCCCGGCAACGACCCGGCCAAGAAGCCGGTGCTCGGCGCCGGCGAGTTCGTCGGCGCCTTCGCCGACCGGCCCGAGGTCCAGGCCGTCCAGGCCTACCTGGCCACCGGCGACTACGCCAACGCCCGCATGAAGCTGGGCACGTACGTCTCGGCCAACAAGGGCGTCGACATCGCCAACGCGCAGAACCCGATCGACAAGCTCTCCATCGAGATGCTCCAGGACCCGAACACGGTCTTCCGGTTCGACGGCTCCGACCTCATGCCGGCCGCGGTCGGCGCGGGCACCTTCTGGAAGGGCATGACCGACTGGATCAACGGCAAGGACACCAAGACGGTCCTCGACTTCATCGAGACCTCCTGGCCCAAGTCCTAGTCCCAGGACTTCCCGTGGCGTCCGGCTCCCGCCGGGGTTCGACGACCCCGTCGGAGCCGGACGCTCCCGTATCGGCCCGATCCTTCCGGGAGTTCCCTCGATGAACCTGGACTTCGACTTCGCCGCGGAGCAGCCGAAGCTCCTGCAGCTGCTGTACGGCGTGGTCGCGTTCTGCGCCGTGGTCGCGCTCCTGCTGCTCCTGCTCGACCGCGCCCCCATGCGGCAGAAGGCGCGGCTGCACGCCACCATCCTGCTCGCCCCGGCGCTCCTGCTGCTCGCGATCGGCCTGATCGTGCCCGGCGTGCGCACCACCCTGCTGTCGTTCATGAGCGGCGACGGCGCCTCCTGGGTGGGGCTCGACAACTACATCTGGATGTTCACCCAGCCCGAAGCGGTCACGGTGCTCCGCAACACGCTCATCTGGGTCGCCCTGGTCCCCATCCTGGTGACAGCGGTCGGCCTGCTCTACGCGGTCCTGGTCGACCGGAGCCGCTTCGAGTCCGTCGCCAAGTCGCTGGTCTTCCTCCCGATGGCCATCTCCTTCGTCGGCGCCGGCATCATCTGGAAGTTCGTCTACGCCTACCGGCCCGAGGAGAGCGAGCAGATCGGCCTGCTCAACCAGATCGTGGTGGCCCTCGGCGGCACGCCCCAGCAGTGGCTGCTGGAACCGCCGCTCAACACCCTCTTCCTCATCGTGGTCATGGTGTGGATCCAGGCCGGGTTCGCCACCGTAGTGCTCTCCGCCGCGATCAAGGGCATCCCCGCCGAGATCGTCGAGGCGGCCAAGCTCGACGGGGCCTCCCCGACGCAGATGTTCTTCCGGGTGACGCTGCCGAGCATCCGCTCGGCGGTGGTCGTGGTGGTGGTCACCCAGTCGATCGGCACGCTCAAGCTCTTCGACATCGTCCGGACCATGACCGGCGGCCAGTTCGACACCAGCGTCATCGCCAACGAGATGTACAACCAGGCGTTCCGGTACGGCGAGACGGGCAAGGGCGCGGCGCTGGCCGTCTTCCTGTTCGTCCTGGTCACCCCCATCGTCGTCTACCAGATCCGCCAGCGCAGGGAGGCCGTCCGATGACATCCGTCTCGCCCGCCGTCACGGCGGTACGGCCCGGTGCCGAGCAGGCTGCCGGGCGGGTCAGGAAGCGGCTGAGCGGCAGGGTCGCCAGCGCCGTGGCGATCGTCATCGCCGTGCTGTGGACCACGCCCACCTTCGGTCTGTTCCTGTCGTCGCTGCGGCCGGAGGACCAGATCAAGACCACCGGCTGGTGGTCGTTCTTCTCCGACCCGCAGCTCACCCTGGAGAACTACCAGGAGGTGCTGTTCGGCACCTCCTCGTCCTCCGGGAAGATGGCCAGCTTCCTGATCAACTCGATCGTCATCACGATCCCGTCGGTGCTCTTCCCGCTGGCCTTCGCCGCCTTCGCGGCGTACGCGCTGGCCTGGGTGCCGTTCCGCGGGCGGAACTGGATCTACATCGGCATCTTCGCGCTGCAGGTCGTCCCGCTGCAGATGGCGCTGGTCCCACTGCTGTCGTTCTTCTCCGAGGGCGTCTCGGTCTTCGGCCTGCAGCTCATGCCGGCCTGGGAGCTGGAGGGGCCCGCGCGCTTCGCGCAGGTGTGGTTCGCGCACACCTGCTTCGCCCTGCCGCTCGGCGTCTTCCTGCTGCACAACTTCATGTCGGAGCTGCCGGGCGAGCTGATCGAGGCGGCACGGGTGGACGGCGCCACCCACGGCAGGATCTTCCGGAGGGTGGTCCTCCCGCTGGTCGCGCCGGCGCTGGCCACCTTCGGCATCTTCCAGTTCCTCTGGGTCTGGAACGACCTGCTGGTGGCGCTGATCTTCGCGGGGGGCACGCCCGACAGCGCCCCGATGACCGTACGGCTGGCGCAGATGGCGGGAACGCGCGGCAACGAGTGGCAGCGGCTGACGGCCGGGGCCTTCGTCTCGCTCGTCATCCCGCTGATCGTCTTCCTGTCCATGCAGCGCTACTTCGTCCGCGGCCTGCTCGCGGGCAGCGTCAAGGGATGAACCGGGGCCGGGACGCCGGGCCTGCCGACGGGCCCGGCGCTCCGGCCCCGGCGGGCCCGCGATGGGCTATCGTCGTGGCGACCGAAGATCCGAGCCGGAGGCCCAGTCGGAGGCCAAGATGAAGCGCCCCACCCTGGAGGCGGTCGCCGCCCGCGCGGGAGTGTCGCGGGCCACCGTCTCCCGCGTGGTCAACGGCCAGCCCACCGTCGCCCCGGGCATCCGCGACGTGGTGATGCGGGCCGTCGAGGAGCTCGGCTACGTCCCCAACGCGGCGGCCCGCACCCTCGTCAACCAGCGCACCGACTCCATCGCCCTGGTCGTCTCGGAGTCGCCCACCCGGGTCTTCTCCGACGACCCGATGTTCTCCACCGTGATCCGCACGGCCAGCGCGGAGCTGGAGGCGGCCGACAAGCAGGTCGTCCTGATGCTGACGGGCTCGGCCCGCAGCCACGCCCGCGTGGAGCGTTACATCGCCGGCGGCCACGTGGACGGCGTCATGATCATTTCGATGCACGGCGCCGACCCGCTGCCCGCCGCGATCACCCGCATGCGCGTGCCCGTCGTCTCGTACGGCCGGCCCGCCGTGCCCGTGGACCTGCCGTACGTCGACAACGACAACGTGGGCGGCGCGGCGACGGCCGTGCGCCACCTGATCGAGAGCGGCCGCCGCCGGATCGCCACGGTCGCCGGCCCCCAGGACATGATCGGCGGCCAGGACCGCCTGGCCGGCTACCGGAACGTCATGCAGGGCTCCGACCGCCGCTCGATCGTGGCGGTCGGCGACTTCACCCGCGAGTCCGGCGCGGTGGCGATGCGCCAGCTCCTGGAGGACGACCCCGCGCTCGACGCGGTCTTCGTCGCCAACGACCTGATGGCGATCGGCGCGCTGCAGGCGCTGCGCCAGGCGGGCCGCAGGGTGCCGGACGACGTCGCGGTGGTGGGCTTCGACGACATCGAGGCGGCCCGCTACACCGAGCCGCCCCTGACGACGGTCCGCCAGCCCGTCGTCGAGCAGGCCACCGCGATGGTCCGCCTCCTGCTCGGCCTGGCCTCCGGCGGCCCGGCGGACCCGATCATCCTCCCCACCGACCTGGTGGTCCGCGAGTCGGCCTGACCGGGTCCGGGCTCGCCCGGACCGCTCCGGGGAGCCTGTGAGCGTTTCGGACGGGACCGCGGCGGGCCGTCGCACGGGGCGGGGACCCCGACGGCCCGCCGACCGCTCCCGGACGGGGCGGGACGACTACCGGACCAGGTCCGCGAACAGGTTCCGCAGCTCCAGGTGACCGGCCTTGAGCTCGGCCACGTCACCTTCGACGCGCTTCATAGAGAGCTCGAGGTTGCCGACGGAGCGCTTCACCGTGACGATCTCCTCGCGGAGCTCGGCGTATCCGGCCCGCATCTCCTGACGGAACTCGTCCTGCCCCTTGCGGAGCTCTTCCGTGGTGGCCCGGAGCTCGTCCTGCCCCTTGCGGAGCTCCTCGGTGGTGGCCCGGAGCTCCTCTTGGCCCCTGCGGAGCTCCTCCGTGGTGACCTTGAGTTCTTCCGTGGTGACCTTGAGACCGTCGGTGGTGACCTTCAGTCCGTCGGTCGTGGTTTTGAGCTCACCTGTGATCGTGCGCAGGTCCTTGAGGACCTCGAAGATGGCCGCGGTGGTCGCCCGGTGCTCGTGGGCCTCCACACGAAGCTCGGCCACCCCGAGCTCCAGGGCACGCATGCGGATCTCTGACGTCGCGTCTGACACGACAGCTCCTCGTCGTTGTCGCGGAAAAGGGGAAGCGTAGGGGTCGACACGGTGGAGGGAGACGCGTGTCCGCAGGGAGAAGACTACGCACGGCGCAGCGGTGATCGCTACACGTGGTCAGGGCCGGGGTGACAGAAGTCGTACCGGGTGGAAGAAAGAGCCACCCGGCACGGGGTGCAGGGTGGCGGGTGACTCTTCGCGCGGTAGGCGGGCCGGAGGTTCCGGAGCGCCGGGACGGTGAGGGCGCCGGGTCCGGTACGGCGCCGCGACTCCGTACGGCTCTCCGATCCGGCCCGGTGCGGTTGTGCGGTGCCGTACGGCTCTGCGGCCCGGCGCCGTTGGGCGGTTCCGTACCACTGCCGCTGCGCGGACCGGTGCGGCTGTGGTGCCGTACCACTGCGCGAACGCTGCGCGGACCGGGAGCGCGGCCCAGGGCGGAGCACGGGGCGGCGGCCGGGTTCTCAGGGCCGGCGCTGCTCCGGGGCGATCGGCCGCTGGGCCGCGGGGTCGTAGACGCCGGCGGAGGCCGGCGGCTCGACCACCACGGTGTCGGCCGGGCGCGCGCCGCCGTCCAGGATGGCGCGGGCGTGGTCGACGTGCGAGGCCGCGACCAGCACGTCGTAGCGGCCCGCGACGATGGCGCTGCGCGAGGCGAAGTCGCGCTTGCCGCCGGTGAAGAAGTGGTTGAGGAACCCGAACGCGGCCCCCATCAGGGCACCCCACAGGCCCGCCCAGAGCACCAGCACGAAGAAGGAGAGCGTGGTCGAGGTGAACAGGCCGAGGAACGCCCCGACCACGAGTCCGAAGACCAGGCCGCTGCCCGCGCCGGCGAGCGCGGCCCGGCCGTTGGTCATCCGGCCGGTGACGGTCTCCTCCATGCGCAGGTCGCTGCCGACGATCGCGACGTTCTCCACGGGGAACCCGGCGTCCGAGAGCGCGTCCACGGTGCGCTGCGCGGCCGCGTAGTTGTCGTAGCCGACCAGAGTCCTGCGGTCGACGACGACCGGCGCCTCGACGCCCATGTGCAACTGTGTCATGGTCCTGTCGCCTTTCCGAGTGGTTGTGGCTCGGGAGAAGCGGCTACCCATGATGCGCCGGGGAATGCGCGTCCCGGACGGAAACCGCCCGGGACGGCGGCTCACCAGCTCTGGTGGAGCGGCATGCCCTCGGTGTATCCGGACGAACTCTGCACGCCGACCACCGCGCGCTCGTGGAACTCCTCCAGGGTGGAGGCGCCGGCGTAGGTGCAGGAGGAGCGCAGGCCCGCCACGATGGCGTCGATCTGGTCCTCGACGCTGGGCCGGAGCGGGTCGAGGTACATCCGGGAGGTGGAGATGCCCTCCTCGAACAGCGCCTTGCGGGCCCGGTCGAAGGGGGAGTCCTCGGCGGTGCGGAGCTTCACCGCGCGGGCCGAGGCCATGCCGTAGTTCTCCTTGTACCGGCGGCCGTCGGCGTCGGTGCGGGCGTCCCCGGGGGACTCGTAGGTGCCCGCGAACCAGGAGCCGATCATCACGTTGGCCGCCCCGGCCGCCAGGGCCAGGGCGACGTCGCGGGGGTGGCGGACGCCGCCGTCGGCCCAGACGTGGCGGCCCAGGCGGCGGGCCTCGGCGGCGCACTCCAGGACCGCGGAGAACTGCGGGCGTCCGACGCCGGTCATCATCCGGGTGGTGCACATGGCGCCCGGCCCGACGCCGACCTTGACGATGTCCGCGCCCGCCTCGACCAGGTCGCGCACGCCGGCGGCGGTGACGACGTTGCCCGCGACGACCGGCACGCCGGGACCGAGCGCGCGCACCGACCGCAGGGCGCCGATCATCTTCTCCTGGTGACCGTGCGCGGTGTCCACCACCAGGCAGTCGATCCCCGCCTCCAGCAGTTCCTTCGCCTTGGCGGCCACGTCTCCGTTGACCCCCACGGCGGCGGCGATCCGCAGCCGGCCCGAGGCGTCGACGGCGGGCCGGTAGAGGGTGGCGCGCAGCGCGCCGGTCCTGGTCAGGATGCCGACCAGGCGCCCGTCGCCGTCGACGACCGGGGCGAGCCGGTGGCGGCCGTCGTGGAGCCGGTCGAACGCCTCGCGCGGGTCGAGCCCGGCGGGCAGGGCGAGCAGGTGGTCGGACATGACCTGGGAGAGCTGGGCGTACATGTCGACGCCCTGGCAGTCGGCCTCGGTGACCACGCCGATCGGGCGGTTCGCGTCGTCGACGATGACGACCGCGCCGTGGGCGCGCTTGGGCAGCAGGCTGAGCGCCGCGCCGACGGTGTCGTGCGGGGTGAGGGTGAGGGGGGTGTCGTGGACCAGGTCGCGCCGCTTGACCCAGTCGACGACGTCGGCGACCACGTCGATCGGGATGTCCTGCGGGAGCACGGCGATGCCGCCGCGCCGGGCGACGGTCTCGGCCATCCGGCGCCCGGCGACCGCCGTCATGTTGGCGACGACGACGGGGATCGTGGTGCCGGTCCCGTCGGAGGTGGACAGGTCGACGGCGAGCCGCGAGCCGACCGAGGAGCGCGCCGGGACCATGAACGCGTCGCTGTAGGTCAGGTCGTGGGTCGGAGTCGTCTCGTTGAGGAATTTCACCAGGCACCTACAGTGTGGAAGTCCGGCCGGTCAGGGCCGGGAAGCTGACTGGCACTACCTTATGTGTGGGCGGTCAGCGGTGTTCCTTCCCCGTTTCCCGGCCGGCCATGGGGGCTGGACGGTCACGATGAGCACTAAGATCCGGTTTGCGTGTTTGTCGGGGTGGTCGCATGAGGAGGCGCTGTGAACGTCGTTGATCGGCCGGAGATACTCGTGGTGGGCCACGCCGTACGGACGTCCAACGCCGACGAGCTGGACCCGGCGCGGGCGAAGCTGCCGGCGCTGTGGCAGCGGGCGGGCGTCCCGGGGGCCTTCGCGCACGTCCCGGGGCGGGTGGACGAGAACCTGTACGCGGTGCTGACCGACTACGAGAGCGACCACCACGGGTTCTACACGCAGATCGTCGGGGTGGCCGTGCGCACCGCCGCCGCGCTGCCCGAGGGCATGGTCGCGGTCCGGGTGCCGGGCGTCCCGGCGCTGAAGCTGGAGGCCCGGGGGTCCATGCCGGGCGCGCTGGTGGAGTCGTGGCAGCGCCTGTGGAAGCACACCGAGTCCGGCGGCACCCCGCCCCGGGCCTTCAGCACCGACCTGGAGGTCCACCACCGCGAGGGCGTGGACCTCTACGTGGCCGTCTTCCCGCCGATGCACTGACCGCCGGCCCCGACGCACTGGCCGCGCCGGCCCGACGCGCCGACCGCCGGCGCCGGTGCGCCGTGCCTACGCGCCGATCCCCGGCGTGCCGGTCGCCGCTCCGCCGTCGGCGGACGAGGACCGCTCGTCCTCGTCCTCGTCGTCCGGGGGCGGGTCGGGCATCCGCCAGCAGGAGACGATCAGCGGCAGCACGAAGTGGGTGAGCGCCACGGCCAGGGAGAGGTAGAGCAGGGTCGACCCGGGCACCATGTGCTCGCGGCCGCGCAGCAGGCCCACGCCCAGCGTCAGGCAGGCGAGGGCCGCGAGCAGGCGGGTCATCAGGCGGTGGGCCACGGCGGTGGCCCGCAGCCGCTCGCCCACCTGGCGCTCGTCCAGGTTCCGTTCGGTGAGCGCGGTCATGCCCCGGGTGGCGACGTTCATCAGCGTCACGGCCGGAAAGTAGACCACCGCCATGACCGCCATGAGGGCGAAGACGATCCAGCGTGTCCCGCCGTCCGGCCCGATGATCCACACCACCCCGGCCATGGCCCAGGCGAGAGCCAGGGAGAACGCCCCGGCCGCGGCGAGCAGCCGGCGGCGGCCCTGCGTGGCGTACCAGCCCGGCAGGATGTCCATCTGCACGGCCTCGGCCTGGCTGATCCGCCAGGGGGCCTTGCGCCCGTCGGTCATTTCGGTTCACTTCCCAGCCGCGGGAACGGCTTCAACGAGAAAACGACTTCCATGGGGACCTCGAAGTACTCGGCGATGCGCAGGGCGAGGTACAGGCTCGGGCTGTACTCGCCCCGCTCCAGGTAGCCGATGGTCTGGTAGTGCACCCCGAGCGCCGTCGCGAGCTCCTTGCGCGACACGCCGCGCTCGGCCCGGAGCATCGGGATGCGGTTGTGGACCTCTTCCGCACTCATCGCGGCCTCCTGCGGGTCATGACGACTGGGCGGCGAGCTGCCGTTCGGCGAGCCGCGAGCCGGACTCCCGCCGGGTGACCCGGCGGACCAGCACGGGGGCGAGCAGCATGCCGGCCACCGCCCAGGCGGCCAGCACCGCCGCCACGTACGGCAGGCGCCAGCTCCCGCCGATCTCCGCGGCGAGCATCGTGTCGGGCAGGAAGGCGGCGCGCAGTCCGAGTCCCTGCCAGTAGAGCGGGAACGCCTGGGCGATCCACTGCACGGCCTCCGGCATGTAGGTCACCGGGAGCATGACCCCGGAGGTGACCATCAGGCCCATCATCGGCAGGCCCAGGACCGCGCCCGCCGCCTTCGGACCGGGCAGCAGGCAGCCGATCGCCGCGCCCAGCGGGACGACGGCCACGGTGCCCAGCAGCAGCACCCAGAGCAGCGCCGGCCAGTCGTGCGGCAGCGGGGCGCCGCCCACGGCGACGCCGGTGGCCAGGATCAGCGCGCTCTGCACGGCGATCTGGCAGAGCAGGGTGACCGCCCGCCCGACGAGGTAGGCGGATATCCCGCCGGGGACGGTCCGCAGCCGCAGCAGCGTCCCCTCCTCCCGGTCGGCGGCCAGCGCCATCGGCAGGGTCATCAGGGCGTTGGAGAAGACGGTGAAGGCCAGGAAGCCGGAGGTCATGAACATGCCGGAGGACACGTCCGTCCCCTTCACCTGCTCGTCGCCGATCCAGAGCAGCAGCAGGGCGAAGATGCCCGCCGTGCCGACCAGGGTGGTGGTCAGCTCTCTGCGGTTGCGCAGCAGCTGCATGTGCTCCGCCCAGCCCCGCTTGATCCCGATGCGCAGTGCCCTGCCGTTCATGCGGCCCTCCCGATCAGCTCCAGGTAGCTCTCCTCCAGCGACGGCCGCCGGATCTCCAGTCCGGGGACCGGACCGCCGAACCTCTCGTGCAGCTCCCACGCCGCCCGAGAGGGGTCGTCGGTGGTCAGGGTCCGTTCGCGGCCGTCCTCCAGCCATCGCACCCGCGACTGCGCCTGTACGGCATGCGCCAGCTCGGCGGGGGTCCCGCAGGCGGTGATGCGGCCGCCGGTCAGGATCGCGGTCCGGTGCGCCAGCTTCTCGGCCTCGACCAGGTCGTGCGTGGTGAGCAGCACCGTCATGCCGTCGTCGGCCGCGAGCTTCTCGAGCAGCAGGTGGAACTCCTGCCGTGCCTCCGGGTCGAAGCCGGTGGTCGGCTCGTCCAGGAAGAGCAGCTCGGGCCGGCCGACGATGCCCAGTGCCACGTCCAGCCGGCGGCGCTGCCCGCCGGACAGGCGGCCCACCTGCTGACCGGCCTGCCCGGTCAGGCCGACGGCGGCCAGCAGCCCGTCCGGGTCGTGCGGGTCGTCGTAGAACTCGCTCAGGTGGGCGACGAGCTCCCGGACGCCCCACCTGTTGTGGTCGCGCCAGTTCTGCAGGACGATCCCGAGCCTGGCCCGCCAGGCGTCGGCGCCCTTCTCCGGGTCGGTGCCGAGCACGCTCACCTCGCCGGCCGACCGGTTCCTGAAGCCCTCCAGGATCTCGATCGTGGTGGTCTTCCCGGCGCCGTTGGGGCCGAGCAGGGTGAAGATCTCCCCGCGCCGGATCTCCAGGTCGACTCCCCGCAACACCTCGGCCGCGCCGTACTTCATCCGCAGGCCGCGCACACTCACTGCAGCACTCATGTGAATGAATGTAGTAGAAGTACTACATTCCAAGCAAGTCCTACGACGAAGGGCGGCACACCTGCGTCCAGGCGTGCCGCCCTCGGAGAGGCGTGCAGGGCCGGGGCGCCGACGGAGAAGGGCCGGTCAGCGGCCGTGCGGAGGGATCCGGCCGGCGGTCAGGCCGGCACCCCGGACTCGCGCAGCTTCGCGGCGGTCAGGCCGCTACCCCGGTCCCGCGCAGCTTCGCGGCGGTCAGGCCAGCACCCCGGCCTCGCGCAGCTTCGCGGCGGTCTCGTCCGGCAGGCCCCAGGAGGACAGATCCGCCAGCCGGGTGGCGGGGGAGAGGTCCGGCCCGGGCGCGCCCAGCAGCCGGGGCGCCGGGGCGGGCTGCCGGACCCCGTCCACCTCGACGAACGTGCCGCGCGCCCGGTTGTGCGGATGGTCGGCGGCCTCGGCCATGTCCAGCACGGGGGAGACGCACGCGTCCGTGCCGTCGAAGACGGCCTCCCACTCGGCGCGCGTCCTCGACCGGAACGCCTCGGCCAGCCGCTCGCGCAGGGCGGGCCAGTTGGCCCGGTCCTCGCGGTCGGGCAGGTCGGTCAGGCCCATGAGCGAGACCAGCTGCGCCCAGAACCGCGGTTCCAGGGCGCCCACCGCCATGTACCCCCCGTCGGCCGTCTCGTAGGTGTCGTACACCGGCGAGCCGGTGTCGAGCAGGTTGGTGCCGCGCGGGCCCCAGAAGCCGGACTGCACGCCGTGGTAGAACATCGCGAACAGCGTGGCCGCCCCGTCGACCATGGCGGCGTCGACCACCCGGCCCTCGCCGGTGCGCTCCCGCTCGATCAGGGCGAGCAGCACGCCGTACGCCAGCATCAGGCCGCCGCCGGCGAAGTCGCCGAGGATGTTGATGGGCGGCGTAGGCTTCTCGCCCGCGCGGCCGAGCATGGAAAGCACGCCGGAGATCGCGATGTAGTCGATGTCGTGCCCGGCCGTCGGCGCCAGCGGGCCGTCCTGGCCCCAGCCGGTCATCCTCCCGTAGACCAGGCGCGGGTTGACGGCGTGCAGGTCGTCCGGGCCGATGCCCAGCCGCTCGGCGACCCCCGGGCGGAAGACCTCGATGACGACGTCGGCGTGCGCGGCGAGCTCCTTGAACGCGGCGACCCCCTCGGGCGACTTCAGGTCCAGGCCGACGGTCCGCTTGCCCCGGTCCATCACGTCGCGGCGCGGCCGGTCCCCGGCGGCGGCCACGGCGGCGACCCGCTCGACCCGCAGCACCTCGGCACCGTGGTCGGCCAGCATCATCCCGGCGAACGGTCCCGGGGCCAGTCCTGCCAGCTCCAGCACGCGGACCCCGGCCAGCGGGCCCTTCCTGGGCGTGTGATCCATCGGTGACTCCTCGGTGCGCCCCGGAACGCGGCCGGGCGCGGTCGTGGCGGACGATCGCCCGGTGACGCCGGGCTTCCCCTCCGGGCAAGTAGAACAACATTCGGATCGCCCTGGCAAGACGCCCCACCCGCCGACCCCCACCTGTGGGAAACTTGCGGCCGTCGGTTTGGCAACGGGGAGAGTCGTATGGCATATCCGCACGGGGAACGGATGATCGCCGGGCGCTACAGGCTGATGCGCGAGCTCGGCCGCGGCGGGATGGGCGTGGTGTGGGAGGGGCACGACACGCTCCTCGACCGCCCGGTCGCGGTCAAGGAGGTGCTGCTCCCGCCGCACCTGTCCCCGGCGGAGCAGGAGCGCCAGCTGACCCGCACCTCGCGTGAGGCCAGGACCGCGGCCCGGCTCAACCACCACGGCATCGTCGCTGTCTACGACGTGGCCGAGGAGGACGGCCGCCCCTGGATCATCATGGAGCTGGTCAGGGCGCGGGGCCTGGACGAGGTCGGCACGCTGCCGGTGCCCCAGGTGGCCGCGATCGGCCGCCAGGTGCTCTCGGCGCTGCACACCGCCCACCGGGCGGGGATCCTGCACCGCGACGTCAAGCCGAGCAACGTCCTGCTCACCCCGGACGGCCGGGCCGTGCTCACCGACTTCGGCATCGCCACCGTGGAGGGCGACGCCTCGCTCACCCAGACCGGCATGGTCACCGGATCGCCCAGCTTCCTGCCGCCGGAGCGCGCCGTGGGCACGGACGCCGGCCCCTGGTCGGACCTGTGGTCGCTCGGCGCCACACTGTACGCGATGCTGACGGACGGCAGGGGGCCGTTCGAGCGGCGCGACGCCATGGCCACCCTGGGGGCGCTCCTCACCGAGGAGCCCGACCTCGGCCGGGTCCACCCGGCGATGCGCGAGGTCCTCGCCGGGCTGCTCCGGCGCGACCCGGCGCACCGTCTCACCGCCGGGCACGCGGACGCGCTGCTGGCCGCGGTGAGCGGAGAGCCGTCCGGACCGCTCGGCCGCACCGCCGAGAGCCGCACGGCCCCCGGCCGCACCGTGCCGGGCCGCCCGGGACAGGGCCGTCCGGACCCCGGACACCGGCCACAGGGTCCGGGGCAGGGCCATCCGGACCCCGGCCGCCCGGGACAGGGCCGTCCGCCCCACGGCCATCCGCCCCACGGCCATCCGTCCCAGGACGGCCTCCCGCCGGACCGCACTCCGCAGGGCCGTACCGCGCAGGGCCGTCCCGTCGGGGAGCACACGGGACGGCACGGTGCCGGCAACGGGGACGGCCGTACGGCCCCCGCCCCGCACTCCCCGCGCTCCCGCGGCGTGCGGGCCCCGGTGGCGGTGGCCGCGGTTCTGGCGGTGCTCCTGGCGGGCGCCGGCGCCGCCGGATGGGTCATGTCCGGGGCGGGGGAGACCTCCGCCTCCCGGGCCGACCCGGGCCCGCCCGAGGTCCTCCCGGCGCCGGAGGAGGAGGCCCGGTCCGAGACGCCGGAGGAGTCGCCCACCCCCACCCCCGAGCCCACCCGGAGCCGCCGGGTGGCCGCCGCCGAAGCCGGGACGGAGCAGTGGAACGGCGAGGACCCGGAGCGGTGGTCCATCCGGTACCCGGCGGGCTGGAAGCCGGAGCACATCGCCGAGACCGGATACACCCACTGGACCAGTCCCGACGGCGACGCGCACATGTCGGTGGAGGTGCTGCGCCCCGTCTCCGGGCTGGAGACGGTCCAGGAGAGCCTGCGGGAGGAGCTCGGCCGGTGGAGCGACATCTCCGCCGAGGAGACCGCGGAGGTCCCCACCTCGTACGGCAGGGCGCTCGACTGGCGGTTCGGCTGGGTGATGAAGGGCGGGGGCGGGGCGGAGTGGGCCTCGCCCGGCACGGACTACCGCGAGGTGCGGCGCTTCGTCGAGCGCGGCGACACCGCCATCGTGCTCACCTGGACCACCGCGGAGTCCCGGTGGGGCAGGCACCAGGCCATGATGCGCCGGGTGCTCGACAGCTTCCGGCTGGAGCGCGAGGGATGACGTGGCACGCGGGGAAGCCCGTCCCTCCCCCGTCCCGAGAGTTTTCGCGCGTTTAACGCACCCCTCCTGGCCGCACGGGCAACGGCGAGATAACGTGCTAGAGGCGATCTTTCCTGTCGAGAGCCTGGGGGTGATGTCCTGTGACGCCCACGACACCTATGTCGGCGCACCGGCGGGCGGTCGAGCAGATCAGGGAGTCCTACGCGGCGATCCCCTCCGGGGCCGCGCCCCGGCTGGCCAAGGCCACCACCAACCTCTTCCGGTTCCGCGACGGCGCCCGCGCGGCCCGGCTCTCCGCCAGGGACCTGGACCGCGTCATCGAGGTCGACCCGGTCGCGATGACCGCCGAGGTCCAGGGGATGACGACCTACGAACACCTCGTGGACGCCACGCTTCCGCACGGGCTCATGCCGTACGTCGTGCCCCAGCTCAAGACCATCACGCTCGGCGGCGCGGTGACCGGCCTCGGCATCGAGTCCACCAGCTTCCGGGACGGGCTGCCGCACGAGTCGGTCGAGGAGCTGGAGATCCTCACCGGTGACGGGCGCGTCGTCGTCGCCCGCGACGACAACGAGCACCGCGAGCTGTTCCGCGCCTTCCCCAACTCCTACGGCACGCTCGGCTACGCGCTGCGGATCCGGATCCGCCTCAAGCCGGTCCTGCCGTACGTCCGGCTGACGCACCTGGAGTTCACCGACGCCCACAAGTGCATGCTCGCCATGAACGAGATCTGCGAGCGGGGCGAGCACGACGGCGAGCCGGTCGACTTCGTGGACGGCACCTACTTCGCCCCCGACGAGCTCTACATCACCCTCGGCCGGTTCGCCGAGCGCGCGCCGTACGTCTCGGACTACACCGGCATGCGGATCTACTACCAGTCGATCAGGACCAGGACCCGCGACTGGCTGACCGTCC
Organism: Planomonospora antibiotica; assembly: GCF_014647955.1. Classification (NCBI taxonomy): domain Bacteria; kingdom Bacillati; phylum Actinomycetota; class Actinomycetes; order Streptosporangiales; family Streptosporangiaceae; genus Planomonospora; species Planomonospora antibiotica. The sequence continues at coordinate 101,729 of NZ_BMQE01000008.1, forward strand.
GCGACTACCTGTGGCGCTGGGACACCGACTGGTTCTGGTGCTCGCGCGCCTTCGGGGTGCAGGACCCGCTGGTGCGCTCGCTGATGCCGCGCCGGTGGATGCGGTCCGACGTCTACCGCAGGCTCGTCGGCCTCGACCGCAGGTACGGCGTGACCGCCCGGCTGGACCGCTGGCAGGGCCGGCCCGTGCACGAGTCGGTCATCCAGGACATCGAGGTGCCGGTCGAGCGCGGCGCCGACTTCCTGGAGTTCTTCCACGAGAAGGTCGGCATGACGCCGGTCTGGATGTGCCCGCTCAGGTCGGCGGAGGAGTGGCCGCTCTATCCGCTGGAGCCCGGCCGGCTGTACGTGAACTTCGGCTTCTGGGGGGTCGTCCCGCTGCCCCGGGGCCGGTTCGACGGCCACCACAACCGGCTGATCGAGCACGAGGTGCACGCGCTCGAGGGCCACAAGTCTCTTTACTCCACGTCGTTCTACCCCCGGGACGAATTCTGGCGCCTCTACAACGGGGACGCCTACTGGCCGGTCAAACGGGCGTACGACCCCGGCGGCCGGCTGCTCGATCTCTACGACAAGTGCGTACGGGGGCGCTAGGGAGGTTTGCTTCTGTGAGGCTCGCGGAGATCTTCGAGAACGTCGTCGGTCCCGATGCGGGCATCGGTTTCGCCGCCTACGACGGCAGCAAGACCGGTCCCTCCGACGCGGACGTCACCCTGGAGGTGAAATCCCCCATCGCGGTGGCCTACCTGGCGCAGGCGCCCGGCGAGCTCGGTCTCGCCCGGGCGTACGTGTCGGGCCACCTCGACGTGCACGGGGACATGTACACCCTGCTGTCGCGGATGTGGTCGCTGACCGTCAACGACCTCACGGTGGCCGAGAAGCTCGCCACCGTCCGGGCCCTGGGCGTCAAGCCCCTGACGATGTGGCTGCCGCCCCCCGCCCAGGAGGTACGGCGCAGCATGATGGCCAGGCTCGGCAGCCGGCACGCCAAGCGGCGGGACGCCGAGGTGATCCACCACCACTACGACGTGTCCAACACCTTCTACGAGTGGGTGCTCGGCCCCTCCATGGCCTACACCTGCGCGGTCTTCCCCACCGCGGAGGCGTCCCTGGAGGAGGCGCAGTTCGCCAAGTTCGACCTGGTGGCCAGGAAGCTGGGACTGGCGCCGGGGATGCGGCTGCTGGACGTGGGCTGCGGCTGGGGCGGCATGGCCATCCACGCCGCCCGCGAGTACGGCGTCAAGGTGCTGGCCGTCACCCTCTCCCGGCAGCAGGCGGAGTGGGGGCAGAAGGCCGTCGCCGAGGCGGGGCTCGGCGACCTGGTCGAGATCCGGCACTCCGACTACCGCGACGTCAGGGAGACCGGGTTCGACGCGGTCAGCTCGATCGGCCTGACCGAGCACATCGGCCGGGACCAGCTGCCGTTCTACTTCCGCTTCCTGCACGGCAAGCTCCTGCCCGGCGGGCGCCTGCTCAACCACTGCATCACCCGGCCCACCGGCAGGGAGAAGACGATCAACACCGGCGGTTTCATCAACCGCTACGTCTTCCCCGACGGGGAGCTGGAGTCCGTCGGCACCCTGATCCGCGAGATGGAGGACACCGGCTTCGAGATCCGCCACGAGGAGAACCTCCGCGAGCACTACGCCCGGACCCTCCGCCACTGGTCCGCCAACCTCGACGACCGCTGGGAGGACGCCGTCCGGGAGGTGGGCCGGGGCCGGGCCAGGGTCTGGCGGCTCTACATGGCCGGCTGCGTGGTCGGCTTCGAGCGCAACAAGATCCAGCTCCACCAGGTGCTGGCGACCAGGCTCGACTCCCAGGGCGGCGCCCGCATGCCGCTCCGCCCGGCCCGCGACTGGCCCTGACCCGGCACGGGGGCCGCGATGCGTCCGGACGGACGCCGCGGTCCCCGCCGCGCCGGGCGGGGTGACGCGGCCCCTTCGGGAGGGCGGACCGCCATGGTCCCCGACCGGCCTGCCGGTCGGGGGGCGGTCAGGCGGCCATGATCGGGTCGGCGGAGTCGGCCGTGACCCAGCGGCCCCTGCCGAGGCGCTTGGCCGAGTACATCGCGGTGTCGGCCGCGCGCAGGATCCCCACCGCGGCGTTCCCGGACGCCTCGCCGGCGCAGGCGGCGATGCCGACGCTGGCTCCGACGGAGAGCTCGTGCCCCCGGAACGGCACCGGAGCGGAGACCTCGTGCAGGACGCGCTCGGCCAGGCGTACGGCGTCGTCGTGCGAGGCCCCGGGGCAGAGCAGGACGAACTCGTCGCCGCCGAGCCGGGCGACCAGGTCGCCGCCGCGCACCGCGGCCGACAGGCGCCCGGCGACCGCGCCGAGCACCGCGTCGCCGGCCTCGTGGCCGTGGGCGTCGTTGACGGCCTTGAACCCGTCGAGGTCGAGGTAGAGCACCGCCACGCCGGTGCCGGGTGTACGCATGACCCGCTCCAGGGTGTCGTTCAGCACGGTCCGGTTGGCCAGCCCGGTCAGCGGGTCGTGGTGCGCCTGGTAGGCCATCTGGGCCTGCAGCCGCTCCTGCTCGCGGACCGCCATGGTGAACCGGGTCAGCACGAAGGCCGCGCAGCCCGAGCCGGCCAGGATGAGCGCCAGTTCCTCGCCGCTGAAGCCGGAGTGCCGCAGGGCCAGGGCGGGCGTGCCCAGCAGGGCCATACCGAGGAAGAGGACCCGCGCCGGGTGGAGGGTGCCCATGCGGGAGCCGGGACGGGTCAGCTCGGCGTGACCGGGATGCAGCATGGCCGCGACGAGCACCGCGTGGCCGAGCAGCAGCCCGGCCCCGAGCCGCTCCACGTACGAGTAGTCGAGCACGTAGGGCAGCAGGTTGTAGCCGAGGTCGACGGCCAGGTAGGTGAAGACGGCGGTGAGCAGCAGGTAGGTCGGGGTGCCGCGCTCGCCGGGGGACAGGACGAGGAACAGCGCGGCGGCCAGCAGCACGATGTCGCCGACCGGGTAGAGAGCGGGCACGATCGTCTCGGCGAGGGTGTACCCGCCGCCGAAGAGGGGTTCGATCAGGAACTGCCAGGAGGCGAGGGCGGCCACGGTGGCGAGGGTCAACGCGTCGAGCGCGCCGGCGCGGAGCCTGCCGGGCGCCCGGTGGCGGGCCATCAGGACCAGGGCCGCGGCGATGAGGGGGTAGCCGCCGAGCCAGAGGACGTCGCTGATCCCGACCGGGGGCACCTCTCCGGTGAGGAAGAACACCAGCTCGATCACGTCACCGGTCAGCCAGAGCATCTGGGCGAGCGCGATGAGCAGCCACGGACGGCGGGCGGCCCCCGCCCCGGAGCGCAGCGCCGCCCACCACGCCAGGGCGCAGACCACGCCGTACACGGCGAAGTAGAGGATCTGGCCCACCGTCGATGCGTACGTGGCGGCGGTCACCGCCGAAGCCGCGACCGCCGCAGTGAGGAAAAGCCCTGTCTTCCCGACCGTCATGTCCGTCCTGTCGGCACCGCGGGCCGGAACCTGAGGAATCCGGCCGGTCAAGGCGGCGACCATCCGGGGTCCGGGCGATCCGGGTGACCTGGGCGATCCGGCCGGGCGCGGTGGCGGACGCCCTCCGGAGGTGCGGAGCCCCCGGATCCCGGAGGGGACCCGGGGGCTCCGCGGAACGCGGGACTAGCGGAGCTCGCGCTTGAGGATCTTGCCGGTGGCGGTCATCGGCAGCGCGTCGCGGAACTCGACGACGCGCGGGTACTTGTAGGCCGCCATGTTCTCCCTGCACCAGGAGATCAGCTGCTCCTCGGTGAGGCCGGCGCCGGGGGTGCGGATGACGTACGCCTTGACCTCCTCGCCGTGCGAGTCGTGCGGGACGCCGACCACCGCGGCCAGGGAGACCTCGGGGTGGGTCATCAGGACCTCCTCGATCTCGCGCGGGTAGACGTTGAAGCCGCCCCGGATGATCATGTCCTTGGCCCGGTCGACGATCGTGTAGTAGCCGTCGGCGTCCCTGGTGGCGATGTCACCGGTGCGGAACCAGCCGTCCTTCATGACCTCGGCGGTCGCCTCGGGCCGGTTGTAGTAGCCCTTCATCACGTTGTGCCCGCGGATCGCGATCTCGCCCGGCCCCTCGCCCTCGACCGTGTTCCACTGGCCGTCGACCAGCTTCATCTCCACGCCCCAGATCGGGGTGCCGATGGTGCCGGGCTTGGTGGGCCTGCCGAGCTGGTTGAAGCTGGCCACCGGGGAGGTCTCCGACAGGCCGTAGCCCTCCAGGATGCCGATGCCGAAGGTGGCCTCGAAGTCCTTGAGGACCTCGACCGGGGAGGAGGCGCCGCCCGCCACGGCGGTGGTGAGCGAGGAGGGCACCTCGTCGCCGTCGGCGTGGATCTTCGTCAGCATGCCCCAGTACATGGTCGGCACGCCCGCGAACAGGGTGACGTTCTCCTTGCGCATCAGCTCCAGCGCGGGGCCGGGCTCGAAGCGCGGCAGGAGCACGAGGGTGGCGCGGCGGCGGAACCCGGCGTTCATGACCACGGTCTGGCCGAAGGAGTGGAAGAGCGGCAGCACCGCGAGGTAGGCGTCGCCGTCCTCGGCGCGCGGGTACATCTCGTCCGAGACCATGGCGTTCATCAGCATGTTCATGTGGGTCAGCTCGGCGCCCTTGGGGCGGCCGGTGGTCCCGCTGGTGTAGAGGATGACGGCGGTGTCGTCGGGCGCGGTCTGCGCCGTCTCGAACTCGCCGGAGACGCCGTCCAGCGCCGCCCAGATCGTCTCGCCGTGCGCCGACTCGGTGGCGAAGGGGGTGGCGGGCAGCACGAAGAAGTGCTCGGCGCCCTCGGCGCCCTCGAAGCCCTGCCTGCCGCGCTCGCCCAGCGGCAGGTCCGGCAGCCCCTCGAAGCAGAAGAGCGCCTTGGCCTCGGAGTCCTGCAGGTGGTAGGTGATCTCCGGGGCCTGCAGCAGGATGTTGAGCGGCACGACGGTCGCCCCGGCCTTGAGGATCCCGAAGTACACGAACGGGAAGTACGGCAGGTTCGGGCAGGCGAGCGCGACCTTGTCGCCCTTGCCGATCCCGCGCGAGACCAGCAGGTTGGCAACCTGGTTCGCGACTGTGTTGACCAGGGAGTACGGCAGCCGCAGGTCTCCGTAGACCACCGCGGTGCGGTCGGGGCACTCCCGGGCGCTGTCCTCCAGCACGATCGACAGGTTGAGCATGGGTTGGGTCCTCCTCCGGACAAGCTCTGGCCCGTTCATCCTGGCAGGCAGAGCATACCTACCGGTAGGTAAGCAAGGTTACAAATTGACGGGCAAAGCGCCGGAGCGTATGCAGGTAAGAGCCCGCTTACGGGGAGGCGAGCCCACCGTCCGCCGGAGGAAGGGGCAGCGCGCATGGAGTACGACTACGTGGTCGTGGGAGCCGGATCGGCGGGATGCGTCCTGGCGAACCGGCTCTCGGCGGACCCGTCGGTGAGCGTCGCACTGCTCGAGGCGGGCGGCTCCGACGCGAGGCTCGAGGTCCGCATGCCCGCCGGGTTCGCCAAGCTCTTCAAGACGCCCTGCGACTGGAACTTCACCACCGCCGGGCAGACCGGGCTGTCCGGCCGGGAGCTCTACTGGCCGCGGGGCCGGATGCTCGGCGGCTCCTCCTCGCTCAACGCCCAGATGTGGGTCCGCGGGCACCGGGCCGACTACGACGGCTGGAACGTGCCGGGCTGGTCCTACGACGAGGTCCTGCCGTACTTCCGACGGGCCGAGCGGCGCGTCGGCAGCAACCGCGGCGGGGTGTACGGCAGCGACGGCCCGATCCACATCTCCGAGCTGCGCAGTCCCAACGTCACCACGGCCGCGTTCCTGGCGGCCTGCGCCGAGCTCGGGCTCACCCGGCTGGAGGAGTTGAACGGCCCCTCCAACGAGGGGTACTGCCGGACCCCCGTCACCCAGAACCGCGGCCGCCGCTGGAGCGCCGCCGACGCCTACCTCAGGCCCGCGCTCAGGCGGCCCAACCTCACCGTGGTCACCGGCGCGCACGCGCGCCGGGTGCTCGTCGAGGACGGCCGCGCGGCGGGCGTGGAGTACGGCCCCGGCCCGGGACCGGGCGGTTCCGGTGCCGCAGCCGGCCCCGGCGGCGCGGTGGTGCGCGCGCGGCGGGAGGTGATCCTGTCGGCCGGCGCGATCGGCTCGCCCCACCTGCTGATGCTGTCGGGCATCGGCCCGGCCGAGGCCCTGCGGGAGGAGGGCGTCGAACCGCTCCGCGACCTGCCGCAGGTCGGCGCCAACCTCCAGGACCACCTGGCCTCGGGGATCTTCCTGCAGTGCCCCCGGCCGGTCACGCTCGCCGGGGCCGAGTCGGTGCCGAACCTGCTCCGCTTCCTGATCGGCCGGAGCGGCATGCTCACCTCCAACGTCGGCGAGGCGGTGGCCTTCATCCGCACCGGCCCGGCCGAGCCGGCCCCCGACATCGAGCTGATCTTCGCCCCCGGCCCGTTCGTCGACCACGGTCTGACGCCGCCGTCCGGGCACGGACTGACCATCGCCTCGATCCTGCTCCAGCCGGAGAGCCGCGGCCGGATCACGCTGAGCGGCCGCGACGTGGTGATCGACCCCGGCTACCTGACGGCCGAGGCCGACGTCCGGCGGCAGGTGGCCGGGCTGCGCCGGGCCAAGGAGCTGTTCGCCACCGCGGCCCTCGCGCCGTTCGCGGGGCCGCCGATGGCCCCGTACTGGGGCCCGGAGACCGACGAGGAGCTCGTCCGCTGGATCCGGGAGCGCAGTGAGACCCTCTACCACCCGGTCGGCACCTGCCGGATGGGCGGCGACGAGGAGTCGGTCGTCGACCCGTCGCTGCGGGTCCGGGGGGTCTCCGGGCTGCGCGTCGCCGACGCCTCGGTCATGCCGGTCATCAACCGGGGCCACACCCACGCCCCCGTGGTCATGATCGCCGAAAGGGCCGCCGAGCTGGTCGCGGCGGACCGGGCGGCGGTCATGTGAACGGCCGGCGGTGCGGCGGTCGCGTGACGACCGGGCGACGGCCGGGTGAGCGGATGTGGTATGACTCACACTTGACGTAAGTGAGCACTTGCCGAAATCTGGGGCCATGACGGTGAACACGGCGGACATCGACCTGTCAGAGATCCCGTTCTGGGCCCTGCCGCAGCCCGAGCGGATGGCCGCCTTCAAGCGCCTCCGCGAGCTGGACCGGCCCGTGTTCGTCAAGGAGAACAAGGTGCCCTTCGTCGGCCACGGGCCCGGCTACTACGCGCTCGTACGGCACGCGGACGTCACCGAGGCCAGCCGGAACGCCGGTGTCTTCAGCAGCGAGCCGACGGCCAACAGCATCGTCGACCTGCCCCGGTGGCTGGCGGTCTACTTCGGCTCGATGATCAACATGGACGACCCCCGGCACGCGCGGCTGCGGCGCATCGTCTCGCGGGCGTTCACCCCCCGGATCCTGTCCAAGATGGAGGAGGACCTGCAGCGGGCGGCCACCCGGATCGTGGACGAGGCGATCACGGAGGGCCCCGGCGACTTCGTCGCCCAGATCGCCGCCCGCCTCCCGGTCCAGGTCATCTGCGACATGATGGGCGTCCCCCCGGAGGCCCACGGCCGGGTGCTCCGCGCCACCAACATCATCCTGGGCAACTCCGACCCCGAGTACACCGGCATCCAGCCCGAGCTCAGGCGCTGGAACGTCGCGCGCGGGCTGGTCAAGCTGATGGGCGCCGGACGCGAGCTCAACCACCTGGCCGCCCGGCTCGGCCGCGAGCGCCGGGGCCGCTCCACCGGCGACCTGACGAGCCTGCTGGTCAACGGGGAGGAGTCCCTCACCCCGCAGGAGCTCGGCTCGTTCTTCATCCTGCTCGTGGTGGCCGGGAGCGAGACCACCCGCAACGCGATCTCCCACGGCCTGAAGCTGCTCACCGACCATCCGGAGCAGCGCGCGCTGCTGACGGAGGACTTCGAGGGCCGCATCGCCGGGGCGGTGGAGGAGATCGTCCGCCACTCCACCCCGGTGATCCAGTTCCGCCGGACGCTCACCCGCGACCACTCGATGAACGGCATGGACTACCGGCGGGGCGACAAGGTGCTCCTCTTCTACAACTCCGCCAACCGCGACGAGTCCGTCTTCACCGATCCGGACGCCTTCGACATCACCCGCCACCCCAACCCGCACGTCGGGTTCGGCGGTCCCGGCCCCCACTACTGCCTGGGCGCCCACCTCGCCCGCCGGGAGATCACCGTGATGTTCCGCGAACTGCTCACCCGGCTACCGGAGATCCGCTCCACCGGAGAGCCCTCCTATCTGCTGTCCAACTTCATCAACGGCATCAAGCACCTGCCGTACACGGCCTGACGCGCGGCCGCGCCGGTCCGGGGACTCCTGCTCGTGAGGAGGCCCGCCGGTTCGCAGACCCGGTCCGGAGTGCGGGGCGGGCGCGCCGCCGGTGGAACGTGTTCTCGGTTCGGGCCGTCCCGTCGGAGAGGCGGCATCCCTCGGTCCGTCAGGCCCGGAAGGGGTGGCGGGACCGGAGGCCGTGTGGCAGGATCGGTGAAACCGAATGCTGTTCTAGTGGAGGCTCGCGTGACGGTTTCGCTGGGCGAGATCGACCTTTCCGACCTGGCATTCTGGGAGCGGCCGACGGCCGAGCGGGAGGCGGCCTTCGCCGTGCTCCGCGCCCAGCCCGGCCCGGTCCGCTTCCCCGAGCCGGAGATCCCCTTCGCCCCGCCGGGGCCGGGCTACTACGCGCTGGTCAGGCACGCCGACGTGGTGGACGCCAGCCGCAACGCGGAGGTCTTCTGCTCGGGCCGGAGTTCGACGAGCATCCAGGACCTGCCCGCGGAGTTCAACGAGTACTTCGGCTCGATGATCAACATGGACGATCCCCGGCACGCGCGGCTGCGGCGCATCGTGTCCCGGGCCTTCACCCCGAAGATGATCGGCCGGTTCGAGGCCGACGTCCAGGCCGAGGCCACCCGGATCGTCGACGCCCTCATCGCCGGGGGTCCCGGGTGCGACTTCGTCACCGAGGTGGCCGCCCGGCTCCCTTTGAAGATCATCTGCGACATGATGGGCATCCCCGAGGAGCACTACGGGACGGTCTTCGAGGCGTCGAACATCATCCTGTCCGGTGGGGACCCCGAGTTCATGGACGACCCCGCCCGCGCGGCCGAACTGCTCCTCGGTGCGGGGCAGCGCCTGCAGGAGCTGGTCGTCTCGCTCGCCGACGCCGGCGGAGACAACCTCATCACCTCGCTGACCAGCGCCAACATCGACGGCGAGAAGCTGACGATGCAGGAGCTGGGCTCGTTCTTCATCCTGCTGGTGGTGGCGGGCAACGAGACCACCCGCAACGCGATCTCCCACGGCCTGCACCTGTTCACCGAGAACCCCGGCCAGCGGGAGCTGCTCCTGGCCGACTTCGACGGGCGCATCGCCGGCGCGGTCGAGGAGGTCGTACGGCTGGCCTCCCCGGTCACCTGGATGCGCCGCACCGTCACCCGCGACCACGAGATGAACGGCCACCTGTACCGCAAAGGTGACAAGGTGCTGCTCTACTACTGGGCGGCCAACCGGGACGAGGCGGTCTTCACCGACCCCCACCGCTTCGACATCCTGCGGACCGAGGGGCCGCACGTGGGCTTCGGCGGGCCGGGACCGCATTTCTGCCTGGGCGCCCACCTCGCCCGCCGCGAGATCACGGTGATGTTCCGCGAGCTGTTCACCCGGGTCCCGCAGATCCGCTCGGTCGGCGAGCCCGACCGTCTCCGCTCCACCTTCATCAACGGCATCAAGCACCTGCGGTGCGATTTCTGAGGCCGGCCCCGTCGACCCCGTCAGGCCTGGCGGGGCGGCGCCGACCGGGCTCACCGGCCTGAGCCCGGTCCACCGGCCTGGGCCCGGCTCACCGCGCTGAGCCCGGTTCATGGATCCGAATCCGGTTCATCGACCTGAGTCCGGCTCATTGACCTGAGCGAGTACGCCCGCCAATGATGGGCGGTATGAGCGCGATGCCCGGCGAGCGCGAGCCGATCACCTCGGTAGCCGACTTCGACCTGTCCGACTACGCCTTCTGGGCCAGGCCGATGCGCGAGCGGGAGCGGGCCTTCGAACTGCTGCGCGCCCTGCCGAGCCCCGCCTTCTACGCCGAGCCGGAGGTCTCCTTCGCACCCCGGGGCCCCGGCTACCACGCGCTGGCCAGGCACACCGACATCCTGGAGGCGAGCCGCAACCCCGAGGTGTTCTGCTCGGGGGACGGCGGCGCCACCAACATCCCGGACATGCCGCCGGAGTTCGCCGAGTACTTCGGCTCGATGATCAACATGGACGATCCCCGGCACGCGCGGCTACGGCGCATCGTGTCCCGGGCCTTCACCCCGAAGATGATCAAGCAGTTCGAGACCGACGTCGAGGCGGCGGCGGCGAGGATCGTCGACGACCTGCTCGACAAGGGACCGGGCTGCGACTTCGTCACCGAGGTGGCCGCCCGGCTCCCCTTGAAGATCATCTGCGACATGATGGGCATCCCGGAACGGGACTACGGCTTCGTCTTCGACCGCTCCAACCGGATCCTCGGCGGCTTCGACCCCGAGTACGGCGGGGGCGACCCGGCCACCGTCGCGGAGCACCTGCTGACCGCGGGCATGGAGCTCGACCGGCTCGTCCAGGACCTCGCCGCGTACCGGACCGAGCACCCCACGGGCGACCTCACCTCCGCCCTGGTCAACGCGAACATCGACGGAGAGCGGCTCACCGGCCGGGAGCTGGGCTCGTTCTTCATCCTGCTGGTGGTGGCGGGCAACGAGACCACCCGCAACGCCATCTCCTACGGCCTGCGCCTGCTCACCCGCAACCCCGACCAGCGCGCGCTCTGGCTGACCGACATCGACGGCCACGCCCCCGGCGCGGTCGAGGAGATCGTACGGCTGGCCTCCCCGGTGAACTTCATGCGCCGCAAGGTCACCCGCGACCACGAGATGAACGGCACCCTCTATCGCAAGGGGGAGAAGGTCGTCCTCTACTACTGGTCGGCCAACCGGGACGAGTCGGTCTTCACCGACCCGCTCCGGTTCGACATCCTGCGGACCGAGGGGCCGCACGTGGGCTTCGGCGGGCCCGGGCCGCACTTCTGCCTGGGCGCCCACCTCGCCCGCCGGGAGATCACGGTGATGTTCCGCGAGCTCCTCCGCCGGGTCCCGCACATCGAGGGCGGCAGTCCCCAGCGGCTCTACTCCAGCTTCATCAACGGCATCAAGCACATGCGGTGCGACTTCTAGGACGGCGGTCCGCCCGCGTCCTAGCCCGCGGTCGTCCTGATCGCCTTGAAGACGGTGTTGACGTCGGGCAGCAGTTCCTTCTTGGCGTCCGGCACCGACATGTAGACGATCGAGGGCAGGTCGGCCCCGGTGCTCACGGCCGCCACGACCACGGTGGTCACGGACCCGTCCGAGGTGATCTCGTAGGCGGCGAGCTGCGCCGGCAGACCGCCGACCGACAGCGTCTGCTGGGCCGTCTTGCGGGCGCTGTTGCCCTCGGGGAAGAACTTCCTGCGCGCGGCGAGCGTGACCGCGTTGATCACCGGGGCGAGGTTCTCCGGCGAGGTGTAGCGGCTCTTCAGCCGGGGCGAGAGCGGACCCGACATCACCTGCGCGAACTGGGACCTGCCCGCCGAGTCCTGCCCGGCCGGGACGTACTGCCGCGTGCTGAAGCCGTACGTCGTGGGCACGGTCGGGCGTGTGTCCAGCCGCCACGGGGCGCCGAGCCGGGGGAGGGTCAGCGCGGCCCTGGCGTCGGTGAGGGTGCCGGCGACCGGTGAGGCGTCGCCCTGGAACCTCGGCAGGCGGGGGACCTTCTTCGGGGCGGTGCTCGGCTTGGGGGTGGCGGAGGGCTTGGTCGCGGCGACCGCGCTGCCGTCGTCGGTGGCGGCCAGCGGGCCGGCCAGGAACGCCCAGAGCACCGCGCCGACCAGCGCGATCACCGCGGATCCGGCGAGCGCGAAGACCCAGACGGGCCTGCCGTTCCCGGCGAGGTCCTCCTCCTCGCCCATGGCCTGGTAGTTGTCGCCGAAGACGGTGTTCCACAGCTCCTGCTGCCGCTCCGGCGGCGGGGTCTTCGGCCCGCTGATCTGGCCGGCGGTCACGAAAGGCCGGTTCGGGTCGGAGGGGTCCCGGCTCAGGTGACCGCCTGCCCGGTCCTGCGCGGAGCCCTGCCCGTCCTGTCCCGCTTGGCCTGCGTGCCCCGCCTGGCCGGGCCCGCCCGGTCGCTGCCCGGGTCCTCCCGGCTGCGGGAGCTGCCCGGGCTGCGTGACCTGCCCCGGGTCACCGGGCCGCCGCTGGCCCGGGTGGCCGCCCGGCCCGGTCTGGCCGGGCCGGACCGGGTCGCCCACGGGAGCGGAACCGCCGGCCGGCGCGCCGAAAGCGGCGGTCCGGGCGAAGGGGTCGGCAGAGGCGAAGGGGTCGGGCCTGGCGAAGGGGTCGGCGGAGGTGAACGGGTCGGGCCTGGCGAAGGGGTCGGCGGCGGGAGCCGGACCGGGACCCGCGGCGGGCGGAGGGTTCCAGCCGGGCCGGGAGTCCGTGCCGTGCGGAGGTGTCAGGTCGGGCCGGGAGTCCGTGGCGGGCGGAGGGTTCCAATCGGGCCGGGAGTCGACCCAGGCCGGGGTGAAGGCGGAGTTCGGCGTCTCGGAGGAGGGGACGCCCCACCCGCCGTGCTCCGCGGGAGCCGGCGCGGGCGGGCGCGCGGCGGCGCCTTCGCCGGACGGGGCGGGCTGCCGGGCGCCGTCCTGAGGGGCGGAGGCGTCCGTGCCGAACATCTGCTGCCACGAGCGGTTGCCGGGGACCGAGGCCGGCCGGGCGGCGGCGCCTCCGGGCGGCCCGTCCTGGGGAAGGGGGAGCCGGGGGCCGGTGCCGAGCGGGTCGCCCGCCCGCGCCGACGGGGTCTCGGGTCCTTCCTGCCATGCCGAAGACTGCTGGGGCCGGCTGGAATGATCCGAGGCCATGGATTCCTTACCTCCCGCACGGGTGCCCGAATTATGGGTATTGGGCATGGTCTCATGTGGGGCAGGGTGATTCGCAGGAAAACGGGAGAACGCTTCCCTGAACTGGAGGCCGGTGGGATCGGTCGGAGGGTCCTGCAGGGGCAGGCCCGCCTCCATGGGATCCGGGCCCTGCCCCGGCTCTGCTGAGTGCGCCACGGTGAAAAGGGTAAACGGCAGGGACGGGCGAGGTCACAACGGATCTATCCCCATAGTGTCTCGATCACCCCGGATGCGTGGACGTCCCCATTGTGCTGACCTGGTGGTTCCGGTGTCTTGGTTTTGCCGTGATCGGGCCCGTCGTTCCCGCTCATGAAGGAGGATTGCGAACTGCGATAGGCTTGCACTATGCGTGCCGCGGCCCTGCTGCTTACCAGGCCGCATCGGCTCTCCCGGCGTTAGGGGGCGCCCCGCAGATCTCGCCGCGCGAGGCCGTACGGCCCGCAGCGACAGGCGCAGGATCGACGGGGTGCGCTCCACGCCTCACCGATGCGGCTGCCCTTCGCGTGAGCGGAGGGTTTTTCTATTGGGGCCGGATGGGTCCAGATCATCTGCGCAGACGTACACCGAGGGAAGAAACGTGAGCGAGCAAGCCGACATGCGACGCGAAGAGCAGCACTACGACCCGCAGGCCCTGCAGGTCAAGTGGGGGCGGCGGTGGGAGGAGCTGGACCCCTTCCGGGCCGCGGACGACCCCGCCGACACCCGCGAGAAGCGCTACATGCTCGACATGTTCTCCTACCCCTCCGGCGACCTGCACATGGGCCACGCCGAGGCGTTCGGCATCGGCGACGTCGTCGCGCGCTACTGGGTCCAGAAGGGCTACAACGTCCTGCACCCCGTCGGCTGGGACTCCTTCGGCCTGCCCGCGGAGAACGCCGCGATCAAGCGCGACGCCCACCCCGCCGAGTGGACCTACGCCAACATCGAGACCCAGGCCGCCTCGTTCAAGCGCTACGGGGTCTCCTTCGACTGGTCGACCCGGCTGCACACCAGCGACGCCTCCTACTACCGGTGGACCCAGTGGCTGTTCCTGCGCTTCTTCGAGCGCGGGCTGGCCTACCGCAAGGGCGGTCTGGTCAACTGGTGCCCGAACGACCAGACGGTGCTGGCCAACGAGCAGGTCGTCGGCGGCAGGTGCGAGCGCTGCGGCGCCGAGGTGGTCCGCCGTGAGCTGACCCAGTGGTACTTCAAGATCACTGAGTACGCCGACCGGCTGCTGGAGGACATGACGCAGCTGGAGGGCGGCTGGCCCGAGCGCGTGCTGAGCATGCAGCGCAACTGGATCGGCCGCTCCGAGGGCGCCGACGTCGACTTCGCGATCGAGGGCCGCGACGAGCCGGTCACGGTCTACACCACCCGCCCCGACACCCTGTACGGCGCGACCTTCTTCGTGGTCGCCCCGGACGCCCCGCTGGCCGAGGAGATCGTCTCCGACGGGCAGCGGGCGGCCTTCGAGGCCTACCGGGCCGAGGTGGCCAAGCTGTCGGACATCGACCGGCTCTCCACCGACAAGGAGAAGACCGGCGTCTTCCTGGGCCGCTACGCGATCAACCCGGTCAACGGCGAGCGCATGCCGGTCTGGGCGGCCGACTACGTGCTGTCCGACTACGGCCACGGCGCCATCATGGCGGTGCCCGCGCACGACCAGCGCGACCTGGACTTCGCCCGCGCCTTCGACCTGCCGGTCCGGGTGGTGGTCCACACGGGCATGGCCGACCCGGGGGAGACGGGGGTGGCGACCTCCGGCGACGGCGTGATGGTCAACTCCGGCCCCCTGGACGGCCTGGACAAGACCTCCGCGATCCGCAGGATCATCGAGATCCTGAGCGAGCGGGGCACGGGCAAGGCCACGGTCAACTTCCGGCTGCGCGACTGGCTGCTGTCCCGCCAGCGCTTCTGGGGCTGCCCGATCCCGATCATCCACTGCGTCGACTGCGGCGAGGTCCCCGTCCCGGACGAGCAGCTCCCGGTCACCCTGCCCGACCTGCGCGGCGAGGCCCTGGCGCCCAAGGGCGTCTCCCCGCTGGCCTCGGCCGCGGACTGGGTCGAGGTGGCCTGTCCCAAGTGCGGCGGCCCCGCCCGGCGGGACACCGACACGATGGACACCTTCGTCGACTCCTCGTGGTACTACCTGCGCTACGTGGACCCGGACTACACCGGCGGCCCGTTCGACGTGGAGAAGGTCCGCCAGTGGGGCCCGATCGACCAGTACGTCGGCGGGGTGGAGCACGCGATCCTGCACCTGCTGTACTCCCGGTTCTTCACCAAGGTCCTGCACGACATGGGCATGGTCGACTTCACCGAGCCCTTCACCCGCCTGCTCAACCAGGGCCAGGTGATCAACCAGGGCAAGGCGATGTCCAAGTCGCTGGGCAACGGGGTGGACCTGGGACAGCAGATCGACGCCTTCGGCGTGGACGCCGTCCGGCTGACCATGATCTTCGCCGGTCCGCCCGAGGACGACATCGACTGGGCCGACGTCTCGCCCGCCGCGTCGCAGAAGTTCCTGGCCCGCGCCTTCCGGGTGATGACCGACGCCGGTACGGCCTCCGCCCCGAGCGTGGACTTCGCCACCGGTGACCTGGAACTGCGCAGGATCGTGCACCGGACCGTCGACGAGGTCACCAAGCTGGTCGAGACCCACCGCTTCAACGTCGCGGTGGCCCGCATGATGGAGCTGACGAGCGCGGCCCGCAAGGCCATCGACTCCGGCCCCGGCGCCGCCGACCCGGCGGTCCGGGAGGCCGCCGAGGCGCTGGCCGTCATGCTGTCGCTGGTCGCCCCGTACACCGCCGAGGAGGGCTGGGAGCGCCTGGGCCACCAGGCCTCGGTCGCCAGGGCGGGCTGGCCGGTCGCCGAGGCCGGCCTGCTGGTCGAGGAGTCCGTCACCTGCGTCGTGCAGGTCGCGGGGAAGGTCCGCGACCGGCTGGAGGTCTCCCCGGAGATCTCCGACGACGACCTGCGGGCCCTGGCCCTGGCCTCGGAGAAGGTACAGGGCTTCCTGTCCGGCGCTCCGCGCAAGGTCATCGTCCGCGCGCCGAAACTGGTCAACATCGTCCCCTGACCGCGCAGGGCGCGGCCCGGGACCCCGGCCGGGGTCCCGGGCCGCACCCGCCTCCGGTCCGGTTCTCCCGTACGGCCCGCCTCCGGGGCGCACGCCGTACGCCGGGGGCGGGCACGACATCCCATCAGTGATCAAGGCTCCTGACCACCGGTGAGGGCACGGTCTGACCCCAGGACTCGAATATCGGTCCAGCGGAGGAAAGTGCTCACTCACCAGCGGCTACCAGGCACCGAGTCTGCCCGATCAGCTGACCCGGTAGCTCCCATTAGCGGAAGAGGATCACGACCGGGACTTCACGGCCCGGGTGATCCGGTCCAGGATCTCCGAGAGGACCGGGCCCGAGGTGGCGAAGTTCAGCCGGGCGAAGCCCTCGCCGCCGGGGCCGAACGGCGGACCCTGGCTGAGCATCACCCGCGCCTCGCGCTTCAGGAACTCGGCGGGGTCCTCGCCCAGGGCCAGGTCCGTGAAGTCCAGCCAGGCCAGATAGGTGGCGTCGGGGATCCGGTAGCGCACGCCCTCGGGGAGCCCTCCGGCGACCAGGCTCCGGTTGCGGGCGAGCACCGCCCTGACCTCCTCCAGCCAGCCGTCCCCGCGCGTCCAGGCCGCGACGGTCGCGTCGACCCCGAACACATGGGCCGCGCCGTACATGTGCCTGGGCTGGGCGGCCATGGCGGCGCGCAGGGCGGGCGGCCCGAAGTGCGCCACGGAGCAGCGGATGCCGCCCAGGTTGAAGGCCTTGGTGGCGGAGGTCAGCGTGACGGTCCGCTCCGGCAGCAGGGTGGCGAAGGGGACGTGCGCGGACGGGGCGTGGGTCAGGTCGGCGTGGATCTCGTCGGAGACGACGAGCAGATCGTGGCGTTCGGCCAGCTCGGCGAGGACCGTCAGCTCCTCGCGGGTGAACGAGCGCCCGGTCGGGTTCTGCGGGTTGACCAGCAGCAGCACCCGGCAGCGGCCCTCGGCGAGCCGGGCGGCCAGGGCGTCGGCGTCGAAGCCCCAGGAGTCGCCCACGGGCTCCATCGGGATCGGGAGCGGCGGCCGGCCCATCTCGGCGAGCGTCTCCAGGAAGGGCGGGTAGGTCGGGACGTGCAGCGCCACCGCGTCGCCGGGCCGGGTGGCGACGTGCAGGACGACCTGGAGGGCCTGGTTGATGTCGGTGAAGGAGCGCACGTGCGCCGGATCGGCGCGCCAGCCGTGCCGCTGCTCCATCCGTGCGGCGAAGACCTCCGCCAGCGGGCCGTCCCCGAGCTGGTCGAGCCAGGCGGGATAACCGAGGTCGCCGTGGATCCGGCGGGCCAGGGCCTCCCGTACGGCGGGGGCGACCGGGAAGTCCATGTCCGCGACCCACGCGGGGATCACCCCGGGCTCGGCGAGGGACCACTTCGCCCCGTCGCGGGTGGTCAGGCTCTCCAACGTCAGATCGTTCAGATCGGATATGTCGCTCACCGCCCCAGCCTAGGCCGGGGCGGTGAGCGGCGCGGAGAACGTGGCCCGGGGCGCGCGAACCGGGCGGGCCCGGGGCCCCCGGCCGTGCGGCCTTCACCGGGCGGAGCCCGTGACTCAGAGCTTGCGGAGGACCGCCACGACCTTGCCGAGGACGGTCGCCTCGTCGCCCGGGATCGGGTCGTAGTTGGGGTTGTGCGGGACCAGCCAGACGTGGCCGTCCTTGCGCTTGAAGGTCTTGACCGTGGCCTCGCCGTCGATCATCGCCGCGACGATGTCGCCGCTGTCGGCGACCGGCTGCTGGCGCACGACCACCCAGTCGCCGTTGGCGATGGCAGCGTCGATCATCGAGTCGCCGGTCACCTGGAGCAGGAAGAGCGTGCCCTCGCCGACGAGCTGCTTGGGCAGGGCGAAGACGTCCTCGATGCTCTCCTCGGCGAGGATGGGGCCACCGGCGGCGATCCGGCCGACCAGGGGGACGTAGGAGGCCGTCGGACGGTTGACGGGCGCCTCGTCGGCGCCCGCGTCGGGGTCCACCCAGAGCACGGGCTCGCCGGGCAGACGGACCTCAAGCGCGCGGGGGCGGTGCGGGTCGCGCCGCAGATAGCCCTTGCGCTGCAACGCCGTCAGCTGGTGGGAGACACTGGAGGTGCTGGTGAGCTGCACCGCCTCGCCGATCTCGCGCATCGACGGCGGGTATCCCCGCTGCTGCACGGAATCACGGATGACCTCGAGGATCCTGCGCTGCCTGGGGGTGAGGCCGAGGGAGTCACGCCTGCGCACCGCCAGGTCACTGACGGCCGCACCGTTCTCTTTGCGCTCGCTCATGCGATCTCCTCGCCTCCCGGTCTGTATTCCTCATGTCGCACACAGCGACCGTACCGCCGTCGAAGATCATCTTCAAACAATTGTTCGAGTCTTCCTCGAAATCGGCGACGGCGTGGTGTACAACATCGTACGGGAGTTCGATCGACACGGTGTTCGATTCACCGATCTTTCTTCGACCTGTGTTCGGCCAGGCCGGGGCGACGGGAGGGCCATGGAGGCGACCACGCGGACGGGGCGGTCCCGGCGGGGGCGGGCTGCGGGGCAGGCCACGGGGCGGACGGCGGGGCAGCCCCGGCCGCACCTGCGGCTGATCGAGGGCGGAAGGGCGCGTCTCCGGGCGGCGGACGGCGGCCGCCCGCGGGCGGCGGGTGAGGGGCGTCCGGGGAGTGCGGGCGAAGTCCGTCCGCGACCGGCTGCGGCGGGCGGGGGGCGGTCGCGCCCGGCCCCGGGCGGCCGGGCGCGCCGGAGGCCGGGGGCCGGGCGGAGGGCGGAGGCGCGCCGAGGGGTCCGCAACCCCGTCGCGCCGCCTCTCCGGCTCACCCGCAGAGGCCGGGGCGCGGCGGTGGCCGCGCTGCTCCTGGCCGCCCTCGTCGCCCTCTGGATGATCGCCCGCCTCGTTCCCGTGTAGAGAGCGAAGGCCGCGGGATTCCCGCGGACCGTGCCCGCCGACGGTTCCGTGCGGCGGAGCTGCGGCGCCGGGCCGCGTCCGCTCCGTGACCTGGTGCGGGAGCGCACCGGACCGCGCCCCGCCCGTGACACCGTGCGCGGGATCCACGCCGGGCCGTACCCGGCCGGTCGCTGCGCGTGCGGGACTCCGGCCTGCCCGGACGGGCGGCCCGGAGGGCGGGGCGGCGACGACACGCCCGGGTGGCGCCCCTGATCAGCGCCTTCACTCGGGACACTCCGATCAACTTGCGTTCATCGTCGCGCACTTCTACGGTTGCACCACAACATCTAGTGGCACCACCCACCCCGTTTCACCATAAGTTGTGTTTCTGTTACCGCACCTCACCTTCGCGGGTGAACGGGTGCGGGCATTCCGCATGGAATGACACGGGGCGTGTGGGGCAGGTGAGCCGGTCAGGGAGGCGACGCACGTGCACTGTCCGTTCTGCCGCCATCCTGACACGCGGGTCATCGACAGCCGCTCCACGGAGGACGGCGGGGCCATCCGCCGCAGGCGCACATGCCCGAAGTGCGGGCGCAGGTTCACCACGCAGGAGACGGTCCTGCTGATGGTGAGCAAGCGCAGCGGGGTGACGGAGCCGTTCTTCCGGGAGAAGGTGATCGCCGGGGTCCGGCGGGCGTGCCAGGGACGGCCCGTCAGCGAGGACTCCCTGGCGCAGCTGGGCCAGCGGGTCGAGGAGAGCATCCGGGCGACCGGATCCGCCGAGATCCCCGCCCACGAGGTCGGGCTGGCGATCCTGGGTCCGCTCCGCGAGCTGGACGAGGTCGCCTACCTCCGCTTCGCCTCCGTCTACCGGGGGTTCGAGACGCTGGCCGACTTCGAGGCCGAGATCAGGCAGCTGCGGGCGGACCGCTCCGCCCCGCAGGACTGAAGAATTCGATCCCCGGGCGCCGGGGGACATGAGGCGGCGCATCGATGTGGTCCGACTCGCGGGCTCCGTTCGGAGTCCCGGAAGGGGGAAAGTCATGACGGAGACGGTCAGCGGCACGGCGGCGCGCGGAGGCAAGCGCCCGCGCAAGGGGCTGAAGATGAAGCGCATCTTCACCACGCCCGGCGTGCACCCGTACGACGAGGTGGCCTGGGAGCGCCGTGACGTCGTCATGACCAACTGGCGCGACGGCTCGGTCAACTTCGAGCAGCGCGGCGTGGAGTTCCCCGCCTCCTGGTCGGTCAACGCGGCCAACATCGTCACCACCAAGTACTTCCGGGGCGCCGTCGGCACCCCGCAGCGCGAGTGGAGCCTCAAGCAGCTCGTCGACCGCGTGGTGGGGGTCTACACCAGGACCGGCGTCGAGGAGGGCTACTTCGCCACCGACGAGGACGCCGAGATCTTCGACCACGAGCTCAAGCACGCCCTGGTCAACCAGGTCTTCAGCTTCAACTCGCCGGTCTGGTTCAACGTCGGCACCGCCTCGCCGCAGCAGGTCAGCGCCTGCTTCATCCTGGCCGTGGACGACCAGATGGAGTCCATCCTCGACTGGTACAAGGAAGAGGGCGTGATCTTCAAGGGCGGTTCGGGCTCCGGCGTGAACCTCTCCCGGATCCGCTCCTCCAAGGAGCTGCTCTCCAGCGGCGGCACGGCCAGCGGCCCGGTCTCCTTCATGCGCGGCGCGGACGCCTCCGCCGGCACCATCAAGTCCGGCGGCGCCACCCGCCGGGCGGCCAAGATGGTCGTCCTCGACGTCGACCACCCCGACATCGAGGAGTTCATCGAGACCAAGGCGCGCGAGGAGGACAAGATCCGCGCGCTGCGCGACGCCGGCTACGACATGGACCTGGGCGGCAAGGACATCGTCTCCGTCCAGTACCAGAACGCCAACAACTCCGTGCGCGTCTCCGACGAGTTCATGCGCGCGGTGGAGAAGGGCGAGCAGTTCGGCCTGCGCGCCCGCCTCAGCGGAGAGGTCATCGAGAAGGTCGACGCCCGCGGCCTGTTCCGCAAGATGGCGACCGCCGCCTGGGAGTGCGCCGACCCCGGCGTGCAGTACGACGACACGATCAACGACTGGCACACCTGCCCGGAGACGGGCCGCATCACCGCCTCGAACCCGTGCTCGGAGTACGTCCACCTGGACAACTCCTCCTGCAACCTGGCCAGCATCAACCTGCTGAAGTTCCTCCAGGACGACGGCTCCTTCGACATCCAGAACTTCGTGAAGATCACCGAGCTGATCATCACCGCGATGGACGTCTCGATCTGCTTCGCCGACTTCCCGACCGAGAAGATCGGCGAGACCACGCGCGCCTACCGCCAGCTCGGCATCGGCTACGCCAACCTGGGCGCGCTGCTCATGGCCACCGGCCACGCCTACGACTCCGACGGCGGCCGCGCCGTCGCCGCCGCCATCACCTCCCTGATGACCGGCGCCTCCTACCGCCGCAGCGCCGAGCTGGCCGCGGTCGTGGGACCGTACGACGGCTACGCCCGCAACGCCGACGCGCACAAGCGCGTCATGGGCAAGCACTCGGCGGCCAACGACGAGCTGCGCACGCTGGACGCCGTGGACGGCGCCATCCACGCCGAGGCGACCCGGCAGTGGACCGAGTGCCTCAAGCTCGGCGAGCGCAACGGCTACCGCAACGCCCAGGCCTCCCTGCTGGCGCCCACCGGCACCATCGGCCTGATGATGGACTGCGACACCACCGGCATCGAGCCGGACCTGGCGCTGGTCAAGTTCAAGAAGCTCGTCGGCGGCGGCTCCATGCAGATCGTCAACCAGACGATCCCGCGGGCGCTGGAGAAGCTCGGCTACCCCGGCGAGCAGATCGAGGCGATCGTCGAGTTCATCGCCGAGCACGGTCACGTCGTCGACGCGCCGGGCCTGCGGCCCGAGCACTACGAGGTGTTCGACTGCGCCATGGGCGAGCGGGCCATCGCCCCGATGGGGCACGTCCGGATGATGGCCGCCACCCAGCCGTTCCTGTCCGGGGCGATCAGCAAGACCGTCAACCTGCCCGAGTCCGCGACCGTCGAGGACATCGAGCAGGTCTACCTCGAGGGCTGGAAGCTCGGCCTCAAGGCCCTGGCCGTCTACCGCGACAACTGCAAGGTCGGCCAGCCGCTCTCCGCCTCGGGCAGGAAGGCCGAGGAGAAGGCGGACAAGGCAGACAAGGCGGAGAGCCCCGCCGAGCCGCAGGTCAAGGTGGTGGAGATCAGCCGCCCGACCCGCCGGCGGATGCCCAACCAGCGCCCCAGCACCACGACCCGCTTCACCGTGGCCGGGGCAAAGGGCTACATGACCGCCTCGTGCTACCCCGACGACGGCCTCGGCGAGGTCTTCCTGAAGATGTCCAAGCAGGGCTCGACCCTCGCGGGCGTCATGGACGCCTTCTCCGTGGCCATCTCGATCGGCCTGCAGTACGGCGTGCCGCTGGAGACCTACGTCAGCAAGTTCGTCAACATGCGGTTCGACCCGGCCGGCATGACCGACGACCCGGACATCCGCATGGCCGCCTCGGTGATGGACTACATCTTCCGCCGGCTGGCCCTGGACCACCTGCCCTACGAGGAGCGCGCCGCCCTCGGCGTCTTCTCCGCCGCCGAGCGGGCCGCCCAGCAGCGCGGTGAGGACCCGGCGGCCGTCCACTCCGAGCAGGTCATCGCCGAGCTGGCCACCTCGGCCCCGATCGAGCGGCCCCAGCAGCGTGGCGAGGCCGCGCCCGAGGCCGCAGCCGGAGCTCCCTCCCGGGCCGTGGCCCGGCAGGAGCCCGGTCAGGGCGGTTCCCTGGAGTCCCACCAGGGCCGCACCGCCGACGCACCGCTCTGCATGACCTGCGGCACGAAGATGCGTCCCGCCGGCAGCTGCTACGTCTGCGAGGGCTGCGGCTCCACCAGCGGCTGCAGCTGACTCCCCGCACGGGGCGGACACGGCGTCCGCCCCGTGCGAGCCGGTGACGGCGGAGGAACAGGGGAGCGGCGAGCCGATCGCCGCCCCCTCGTTCACGATGCGCCGAGGGCCCGGATCCGGGGCGGGCGGAGAGGCTCCCGCAGTCGGTCGAGAGGTCACGGCGCGAGCCGTTCCAGGACCTTCGCGACGCGCTCGACGTCGGCCTCGGTGGTGCGCCAGTTACTGAACGCGGCGCGGAGCGCCGGCACCCCGCCGTAGACGGTGGGGGTGAGGAAGGCCTCGCCGGACTCGATGATCGCCGAGACCAGCTCCCCGGCGCGTTCCGGGGAGTCCTCCGGCGTGAAGCAGACCACGTTGAGCCGGACGGGGGCCAGCAGGCGGTAGCCGGGCAGCGCGGCGACGCGCTCGCCGAGCAGCCCGGCCAGTGCGATGTCGCGCCGGACGATCTCGGCGTGGCCCTCGCGGCCGTAGGCGGTGAGCGTGAACCAGGCGGGCAGGGCGCGCAGCCGCCGGGAGTTCTCCGGGGTCAGGTGGACCAGGTCGACCCGGTCCAGGTCGTCGCCGAGCGGTCCGAGGTAGGCCGCGGAGTTGGCGAAGACCCGGACCTGCAGGTCGCGGCGGCGGGTGAACTGGACCGCGCTGTCGTAGGGGACGTTCAGCCACTTGTGCAGGTCCACGCAGACCGAGTCGGCCTCGCCGAGCCCGTCGAGCAGGTGGGCGTGGTCCGGGGAGAGCGCGGCGAAGGCGCCGAAGGCCGCGTCCACGTGCAACCAGAAGGGATACCGCTCGCGCAGGGCGGCGATCGCACGCAGGTCGTCGAAGTCCACGGTGTTCACCGTCCCCGCGTTGGCGACCACGATCGCGGGCTCGCCGCCGAGGGACTCCAGCGCCTCCTCCAGCCGGGCCGGGTCGACGGCCTCCCGCCCGGGCAGCGCGTCGACCCTCCGGAGCGCGGAGCGTCCCAGCCCGAGCATGGACAGGGACTTGCCGACGCTGGAGTGCGGGCTCGCCGAGAGCACGGGGACGGGGCCGAGGGCCGCCGCCCCCTGCTCGGACACGCGGACACCGCGCCGCTCGCCCACCCATTCCCGGGCGACGGCCAGGCCGGTGAAGTTGGACATCGTCGCGCCGCTGACGAAGGCCCCGGCGTGCTCCGGGGGCAGACCGAACAGCTCGCGCAGCCAGGCGACGGTCTCCCGCTCCAGGTCCGGGGCGCTGGAGTCGATGCCGGAGGTGGGGTTCTGGTCCAGCGCGCCGGTGAGCCAGTCGCCTGCCAGCGAGGCGGGGGTGGCGCCGCCGGTGACGAAGCCTAGGTAGCGCGGCCCGGCGCTGGCGGCGAAACCCGGCTCCCAGCGCCGGGCGAAGGCCTCCAGCGCCCCCGCCGCGCCTGTCCCGGTGACGGGCAGGGGCTCGGGCGCGGGCGGCCCGGTGGTCAGGGCGACCGGGCGGTCGTCCAGCCCGGTGAGGAGCCGTACGGCGTGGGCCCGCGTCTCGTCGAGCAGGCCGGGCAGTCGGGCGAGGTCGTCGCCGAGTCGTGCGTGCATGGCACGACCGTAGGGGGCCTGTGCGTGTCCGGTCCCGGTCCGATCACGGAAACCGGACCGGTGTCCGGCATGCCGCTCGGCCGGGCCGCGGTGCCGCTGCGGGAAGCCGCGAGTGCCCGGCGCCGCCATCGGAAACGGTGTGCACCCCTCCCGTCACGTAAGGTCGCACAGGGGGGAGCGGTCGCCTCATGGGTTGCGCGGTGACCGGGAGCAGGGGGGCGGCCGTGCGGGATCAGGAACGGGAAACGGCGCTGCTGGCGCTGCTGGACGGCGTCACCGCGGCCCTCAGCGCCGGCGACGATCTGGAATCGGCGGCACGGGCGACGCTGCGCGCTATCCGCAAGGCGACCGGTTGGCCACTGGGCCACATCTGGGTGCCGGAAGGCGGCGGCGACCGGTTCGTCTCCTCGGGAGCCTGGACGGGCGCGGTCAAGGAGTTCCCGCTGCTGTACCAGGCGACTGCCGCCACGCGGATCCCGGCCGGGACGGACATCGTCGGCCGGGCCGCGGCCACCGGCGAGCCGGTGTGGTCACGCGACGTCACCCGCGACCCGCTGTTCACCCGCGCCCGGCACGGGGCGGACGTAGGGGTGCGGGCGGCGTTCGCGCTTCCGGTGGTGACCGCCGACGGCGTGGCCGCGGTGCTGGAGTTCTTCTGCCATGAGGCGGTCGAACCGGACGAGTCGCTGCTGCGGGTGCTGGCCAGCCTGAGCCGTCAGATGGGCCGGGCGATCGACCGCCACCGCGCCCGGCAGGAGGCCGAAGCCGCCCGGCGCCGGCTGGAGCAGGTCGTCGAGACCTCGGTGGAGGCCTTCGTGTCCGTCGACGCCGACGACCGCATCGTCGGCTGGAACGCCACGGCCGAGCGCATGTTCGGGATCCCGCGCGACCGGGCCATCGGCACGGTCCTGCACGAGACGATCATGCCGGTCCGCTACCGGGAGGACTACCAGACCGACCTGGCCCGCTTCCTGGCCACCGGACGGTCCCGGCTGATGGGGCGGCGGCTGGAGCTGGCCGCGCTGCGCTCCGACGGCAGCGAGTTCCCCGCCGAGATGGTGTTCTGGGCCACCCGCCAGGCCGATACGTGGATCTTCAACGCCTTCGTCCACGACATCACCGACCGCCGCCGCGTGGAGCAGGCGCTGCGCGAGGCCTACACCCAGCAGCAGGCCGTCGTGACGCGGCTGCAGGAGCTGGATCGGGCCAAGGACGAGTTCATCGACGCCGTCGGCCACGAGCTGCGCACCCCGCTGGTGAGCGTCCTCGGCTACCTGGAGATCCTCACCCTCGGCAACGACGACCTGTCGGCCGACCGGCGGCTGCGGATGCTGGACGCCATGACCCACAACGCCATGCGGTTGCAGCGGCTGGTCGAAGACCTGCTGGCGGTCACCACCACCGCCGGCGGGCTGAGCGTCACCTCCGCCCCGACGCCGGTGGACGAGATCATCGCCGAGGCGGTGCAGGCGATGTCCGCCCAGACGCGCTCCAGCGATCACCCGGTCCTGGTGCGCGTCGACGAGGGTCTTCCCCTCGTCCGGGCCGACCGGGGCCTTCTGGTGCGGGCGCTGGGAGCCCTGCTGTCGAACGCGGCCAAGTTCTCACCGGCGGACAGCCCGATCACCGTGTCGGCCTCGGCGGCCGGTGACACCGTGTCGATCGCCGTCAGCGACGCCGGTGTCGGCATCGACGCCGAGGACCTGCCGCACGTGTTCGACCGGTTCTACCGCACCCGCTCCAGCACCGAGGCCGCCATCCAGGGCATCGGCCTGGGGCTGACCATCGCCAAGGCCATCGCCGAGGCCCATCACGGCACCATCACCGCCACCAGCGTCCCGGGTGAGGGCTCGACCTTCACCCTCCGGGTCCCGGCTCCCGGAGAGGCGCCGGCCGTCCGGGACCTGTGCGGCCGGCGCGAGGCTCCACCGCCGTGAGGGGCGGATCCCGCCGCGTTCCCGCCGGTGGCCGCGACGACGGAGAGGCCGTCCGCTGAGACCGCTCCGCTCCGGCGGACGCCTCCGGTGCGGTGGCCGGGCCGTACCCGCAGGAGGGCGGCCCGTGCGGGCCCGCCCGGTGTCAGGCGGTCGACCAGCGGCGGCCGATCTCCTCCGCGGTGGGCGGCGGGCCCGGCAGCGGACCGGCCGAGGTCAGGCGGAGGGAGTCGAGGACCAGGGCCAGGTAGCGGTGCCTCATCTGCGCGGTGCGCTCCTCGTCGCCGAGCCGGACGGAGGCGAGCTGCTCGAAGATCATCGAAAGGTCGGCGACCTCCAGCCCGGGACGGAGGACCCCGGCGTCCCTGGCCCGTTCGAAGACCTCCAGGGCGAGCCGCTCGGCGCGGGCGGACTCGCGGTGGAGGTCCTCGTCCGGGGTGAAGGTCCCGGCCAGGCTCAGGGTGAGGGAGTGGGTGTCGGCCTCCACGATGCGGCGCATGAAGCGGGCGAAGACGGTCCAGGGGTCGCCGTCGTCGGCCAGGGCCGCCTCCGCCTCGGCGATGTAGAGTTTCAGCCCGTCGGAGCAGAGCTTGCGGAGCAGGATCTCCTTGCCGGCGTAGCGGCGGTAGAGCGCGCTGATGCCCACCCCGGCGCGCTCGGCCACCGCGGAGATCGGCGCGCCGGGATCGGCGACGAAGACCTCCCGGGCGGCCTGCAGGATCACGTGGTCGTTCCGCGCGGCCTGGGCCTTGCGGCCGCTCATCGGCGTGCTGCTGCTCGTCTCCATGAGGCCAATGTAAACCATGGAACGTAATGTTCCGTTCTATGCTTGGGTGGATCCTCGGAACCTCCGCCACGCCGGCCCGGTGATCGGGGGACCCGGGGCCCGGCGGCGGTCCCGGTCCGACGCTCCGGGTGGGCGCCGCCTGACCGGGAGCGGTTCCCGGACGCCGCGCGGCGCGGAGATCCGGCCGGGAGGGGCGGGCCCCGCCCGCCGACGTGGCGGCCGGACCCGACGGCGGTGGCAGGGAACGCGGAAAGACCCGCACGGGGCGGGTCTTTCCGGGACTTCTCAGATCTTCGGACGGTCCGGTTCAGGCTGCGGGGGTGGGACCGCTCGTGAGGGGGAGACGGACGACGTTGCGGCCCGTGTAGGCGCGCAGATCGACGACCTTGGCGTCACCGCTCGTCCTGCGGCGCGTTCCAGAACGGATGTCCCGGATCTTGAGCCGCGTGACATATGGTGGCACGACCACAAGTCTCTTCATTGAGCCCCCCGGCGTGATTGTTCCGTTATGCGCACTATGCACTTAATCGTATAAGACGACCGTAAAGACCTGGCTAGTAGGGCAGTCGCCGCCCCGACGGCGATCGGAGGTCCAGGTCGCAGGCCCGGGTGGGACGGCGGCGGCCGCGCGGCCGGGTGATCCTGATGCGTCGCATGGTCTGCCCCTTTCCTTGCCCCTGACTATGGCCGCTCTCGCTTGACGTGTGATTGGCGGCCGCTTGCCGGGCGGCTGCCTGACGTCCACGGCGGCAAACCTATAGGCGTGGCGCGTCCGGGTTCAATGGGTTTCGTGACTCGGAGGCTCATCGGCCTCACGCCGGGTGACGGCGGACCGGAGCGTCGGATGGGCGGTTCTGGGTAGACCCCTGCGGGAAACGCCACGAGTTCTCGGGGGAGACATGGCACGGTGCGAAGTCTGCGGTAACGACTACGACATGAGTTTCGAGGTGCACGCGCAGGGGGCGGTGCACACCTTCGACTGCTTCGAGTGCGCGATCCAGATGATGGCGCCGATCTGCGAGCACTGCGGGGTCCGGATCGTCGGACACGGGGTCGAGGCCGACCGGCGCTGGTACTGCTGCGCGCACTGCGCCCGCAGCGAGGGCGAGAGCACGATCGTCGACCGGGCCGACATCCCGGCGCAGCAGGGCGTGGAGCAGGGCATGGCGAAGACCGCCCGGCGGTAGGTCCGCCGGGGTCCGCCGGGGACTCGTCCCCGGCGGACGGCTGCGCGAGGATCCGGTCGCGCGGGACCCGGCTTCAGCGGACGGGCGCGGAGGCCCGGACGGGCGAAGGGGCCGCGGTCGGTCGCCTTTCGAGGACGGCCACCGCGCTCACCAGGACGACCAGGACGACCAGCTGGGCCATGGCCGACCAGAGGCCGAGGGCGACGCTCACCGGTGCGGCCAGCGCCCCCGCGATTCTCAGGCGGTTGCGGCCGATCCCGAGCACCCGGCGGAACCAGGCGTTGCCCGCAAGGAAGAGCGCCGCACCGACGGCCAGGGTGACGGCGGCCGAGGGTTTGAGCGGGTCGACCGGGTGGCCGATCGCCTTCTTGACCCCGGCCGCGACCGCGACGATGCCCAGCAGCATCGGGATGTGCGCGTAGAAGTAGGCGCCGAGGACCAGCCGGGTGCGCCGTATCGGGTCGGCCCCGGCGAGGATGTGCTCGGCGCGCGTCTCGTCGTCCCCGCCGAAGTGGATCCACCACAGGCAGGCGGCCAGCGCGAGGCCGAGCGCCGCCGTCACGCCGAGGGCGGGACCGACGTGGAATCCCCGGGCACCGATGCCGAGGGCCACGATCGACTCCCCGAGCGCCACGATCACCAGCAGCCCGTGCCGCTCGACGATGTGCCCGGCCCGCAGCTCGAAGCCCTTCTGCCCGATGAAGTAGGGGCTGCCCCACAGCAGCAGCACCGCCATACCCCAGAGCAGGTGGTCGTACGGCCTGCCGACCACGCCGGCCAGGCCGATCAGCGCGACCCCGCCGAGGTTGAACGGGATCACCCGGGCGATGGCCGCGGTCGACTGGAGGTACAGCCCCGCGTGGACGAGGACCAGGAGCAGGTAACCGACCGCGAACGCCGGGCCGTCGCCGTCGAAGGCCGACGGGATCGCCAGTGCCGTGATCAGGAAGCCGACCATGCCGAGCAGGATCAGCACCCGCCGGGCCGGCCGGACCGGCGGGACCGCGTTGGTCAGCCAGGCGTAGCCCGCGTACATCCACCACAGGACGCCGAACACCAGCAGCACCCGGAGGGCGCCCTCGAGCGGTCTGCCCTCCTGGATGCCGTCCGCCACGAGCCAGGTGAGCTGGGTGACGGTGAAGACGAAGACCAGATCGAAGAAGAGTTCAAGCGTGGAGACGCGCAGTTCGCTCTCGGGGGGAGCGGGCTCCACCCGCTCGGCGAACCAGCCAGGTAGCCGCATGCCGGACATTGTGACGGCAAGATCGGCGATCGCGCATCGAATGAATCATGATGTGAGACGGCGGACCGCCGCGTCCGCCGCCGGACGGGGCGGAGGGGCGGACGAGCGGCCCGGCACGGCCCTGCCGCCGGCGGAGCTCCGCGGACGGCCGGCGGGAGGTCAGCCGTCCGCCGAGGCGTCCTTCTCCCTGGCCACCAGGACGTCTGCCGACTTGCCGGGCACGGGCTGCTCGGCCGTGCCGCGGCGGCGGCCCCGAGGCCGGGAGGGGGCGGGCTCGGCGGTCTCCCCGGTGCCGGCGTCCGGCTTCCCGGAGACCGGCGGGGCGGCCGGTGCGGCCGGTGCGGCCGCTGGCGCCGGGGCGCCGGGGCCTTCCGGGCCGGCCTGCCGTACCGGTGCGCCGGGGGAGGGGACGGCCGCCTCCGGCTCGCGCAGCGAGGCGAGGACGTCGTCGGCCTCGGAGTCGGCGGCGAAGTCCTCCGCGGCCTCGGCCTCGCGCCTCTTGATCACCACCATGTGGTCGACCGACAGGCGCCCGGCCCCGTTGACGGCCAGCAGCACCGAGGCCGCGCCGAGCGCGACGATCAGGTTCACCTCGCCGCCGGTCAGCGGGAGCCCCTGATCACCGTTGGCGATCACGAACACCGCGACGGCCTCGGCGAACAGCAGCAGCCCGCAGACCGGCACGGCCAGGCCCGCCACCAGCAGGGCCCCGCCGATGAGCTCCATCAGCATGGTCGCCCCGGCCCAGACCCCCGGGGCGGGGGCGCCCAGCGTGGCGAACTGCAGGCCGGTCGCGGTCAGGCCCGCCTCCAGCTTGTCCCAGCCGTTGGCGAAGAAGATCCCGCCGACGCCCAGCCTGGCGGCCAGGGCGGCGATATCGTGGAGGGTTTGTCGCACGGCTCCTCATTCTGGTCCGGTCCGCCCTTCTTGCCCATAGCCGCGACCGGGAATCATCCGGACCCGGTCAGTCCGGGCCGCTCCGGTCGTCGGGCCCGCGCGGCACCAGGACCGCCACCGCGGCGGCGGTGACGCCGAGCAGCAGCACGCTGACGGCGATCGTGGAGTGCAGCCCGGAGACGAAGGCGAGCCGGGCCTGCGCGAGCAGCGCCGCCCCGCCCTGACCGCCGAGTTCGCGTGCCACGGCGTCGGCGGCGGCCAGCGACTGGCGGGCCCGTTCCATCAGCTCGGCGGAGACGCCTTCGACGGGGGCGAGCGAGGGCGCGTAGACGGCGGTGGTGACCGTGCCGAGCACCGCGACGCCCAGCCCGGCGCCGAGCTCGTAGGCGGTCTCCTCGATCGCGGCGGCGCCGCCCGCGTGGGACTCGGAGGCCGAGGACATGATCGTGTCGGAGGCGGCCAGCAGCGCGACCTGGATGCCGAAGCCGATGCCGACGAAGCAGAGCGCGAGCGCCAGCGGGTGCTCCTCGGTGCCCCAGGCCAGGGTGGGGGCCAGGGACAGCGCGGTCAGCGCCAGACCGCCGCCCATCGTGGCGCGCAACCCGAGCCGGCGCAGCAGGTGCGCGCCCGCGAGCCCGCCGGCCACCGAGGCGGCCATCAGCGGCAGCATCCGGACCGCGGCGCCCGGCGGGCTGTCACCGAGCACGAGCTGGAGGTACTGGGCGAGCATCAGCTGGAGGCCGACCAGGGAGAAGACGGTCAGCAGCACCGCGGCCACCCCGGTGGAGAAGGACCGCCGCCGGAACAGGCTCAGGTCCAGCAGGGGAACGGCCAGCCGCCGCTGCCGGCGCACGAACCAGGCCAGCAGCGCGACGCCCCCCAGGAACGCCGCCACCCCCTCCGGACGGCCGGCGCCCGCCTCCTTCAGACCGAACGCGAACGCGAGGATGCCCAGCACCGACAGCAGCGCGCTCGGCGCGTCCCACGGCTGCCCGGCGCGGGTCCGGGACTCCGGCAGGATCCGCGCCGCGGCGGGCAGCAGGACCAGCAGGATCGGCACGTTGATCAGGAAGACGGCGCCCCACCAGAAGCGCTCGACGAGCAGCCCGCCGAGCAGCGGCCCGGCCGCAGCCCCGGCCGCCGCGACCGCGCTCCACACGCCCAGCGCGATCGCCCGCTCCCGGCGGTCGGTGAAGACCTGCCGGATGATGGAGAGCGTGGCGGGCATGATCATGGCTCCGCCGACGCCGAGGAGCATCCGCGCGGCGATGAGCGCGGTGGCGGTGGGGGCGAACGCGGCGGCGGCCGAGGCGGCGCCGAACACCACGTAGCCGGTCAGGACCAGGCGCCTGCGCCCGTGGCGGTCGCCGAGCGTGCCGAAGGTCAGCAGCAGCGGCGCGACCACCAGGGAGTAGCCGTCGACGATCCACAGCATCTGCACGGAGCTCGGGTCGAGCGCCGCGGTCAGGGCCGGGCCGGCGATGTGCAGCACGGTGGCGTCCACCGCGATGAGCAGCAGGCTCAGGCAGAGCAGGGCGAGGACCGACCAGCGGCCGGTCCCGGATGAGCGCGTGCCGGTCCCGGCGCGCCTGGTGTCGGCGGCGACCCCCACGGCGGTCATGCGCGGCTGGCGGGGGTACCGGCCCGGGCGAACATGCGTGGCAGCTTAGGCCATCCGCAGGAGTGGGCGGGGGCCCGCCGGAAGATTGATCCGGGATGGAATGCGCCACCCGGCACGGGAATCCGCGACCTCTCTAGAGAGATAGACCCCTCTATCCGCCGTCTAGGCAAACGGTGGTCCTCCCCGCACCATGGCGGTCGTGGGGAGTCAGAGCCAGGTGCGAGAGCCGTCGTGGTGAGCGGTTCCGGCGACCGGGACCTCGTCGGGGTCCCCGTCCCGCCGGATCCGGACGACCCGCACCGGTGGTGCGCCGCGGCCCTGGACCGGCTGGCCCGGGGCAGGCCGGAGGCCGCGCTGGAGGCCGCGCGCCGGGCGGTGGAGCACGACTCCCCGGACGGGCCCGCCGCCGGCTGGGGCTACCGCCTCGCCAGTCTCGCCTTCGAACGGCTCGGCCGCGATGCGGAGGCCGTGGCCGCCGCCGAGGAGGCCGTACGGCTGGCCCCGGGATCCTGGGCGGCGCGGCTGCGCCTCGGCTCGGCCCTCCGCCGGATCCCGGGGCGGTGGTCGGAGGCGTGGTCGCAGGCGGCCAGGGCGGTGCGCTACGCCCCGGAGGAGCCCGACCCGCACGTGCTCGCGGGGGACCTCGCGCTCCTGCGCGGAGAGCACGGGCGGGCCCGGGACGCCTACCGGGCCGCGTTGCGCCGGGCGGGCGACCACCCCGGCGCGAGGGTCAACCTCGGCCTGGCGTTCCTGCGCTGGGAACGGCCCCGCAACCACCACGACCCCGCCTGGCCGGTCGACCCCCGGGAGACCGGCCGGACCCGGCGCGCCCTGGAGACGTGGTCGCGGCAGACCCGGATCCTGCTCGCCGCGGCCCTCCTCGCGGCCGTCGCGGCGGCCCTCGGCCCCGGCCTCACCGCCGAGGCGAGGATCTGCGCCGCGGCGGCGCCCGCCGCGGTCCTGGCGATCACCCTCCGGCAGGCCCGCAGGATCGGGCTCTGGTCCTATGTCCCCGCGATGCTCACGCGCGACGTGTGGCTCGGCCTGACCGTCGCGGCCGCGCCGGTGGCGGTGGCGGCCTACGTCACGGCGGTCGCCACCCTTCCGGAGGCGCTGCCGGGTACGGCGGTGCCGCCCGGTCCCGCGGCGGGTCCGTGGGCGGCTCCGGCGGGGGTGGTGCTCCTCAACGGCGCCGCGCTGCTCGTCGCGCGGGTGCTGGCCGAGGCGTGGCGGGGCCGGCCGGTCCGGGCGCTGGCCGAGTTCTCCGCGGCGGGCGGGGACCGTACGGCCCGGCGCGACACCGGGGTGACGCTCTGGCTCGTGGCGGGCCGCGCGTGGTCGGTCCTGGCCGGGGCCGCGGCGGCCGCCGGAGCGCTGGGCGATCCCCGCTGGGGCCTCGTGGCGCCGGTCGTGACCCTCGCCCTGCTCCGGGTCCACCGCGGCGGCGGCCTGGCCCCGCACCTGCGCGGGATCCTGGCCGCGGACCGCTGCCTGGCCGGGACGCTGGCGCTCCTCGTGGCGGCCTCGCTCGCGCTCGGCGGAGCGGCCGCCGCGGCGCTCCTCGGACTCCCCGGCCGGCTGGTCCGCCTGACGTGGCAGGCGGCGGTCGGGGTGCTGGTGGCGGCGGTGGCCGTCTACGCCATCAGGTCGGTCCGGGCGTGGTGGAGGGGCGCGCCCGGACCGCGGCGGGCCTCGCTGGCCATGGGCGACGGCCGCGGCCGCCGTACGCCCGGCGACGTGCGGCCGCCGGTGCGCCTGAGCGGGGAGGTGCGGCACGCCTTCACCTCCGGCTGCGGGGTGGTCCTCGCTTACGCCGGCCCGACGGGGCCGCGCGCGCTGGCCGTCGGTTCGATCGGCTCGGTCGGCCCGGCAGGGGAGCTGCGGCTGATCGCCGCCGGCGCCGCGCGGGACGCGGCCGAACACGATCCGAGGGTGACGGTGTTCGTCGGCGACCCGCTGCGGCGCAGGTTCTGGGCCGAGGTGCGCGGCATCGCGATCGGCGACGCCGAGGCCGAGACGCTCCGGGTCACCCCCGAGCACGTCGTGGTCGGGGAGTACCCCGGCCGCCACCAGGGCCGCTTCCGCGACGGGTGAGCGGTCCGGCGTCCCCGGCGGCCGGACCGGCGGCCGGGATCGGTGGCGGGGGACCGGTGGCGGGCCCGGCGCGGCGGAGGTCCGCCCGGCGCGCGGTGCGGTGCTCGGACACGCCCAAATCCCCTCCCGGTGCGGTATAACCGGGGGCAGACCGGGGAGGCGTGATGCGGGACTCCGACAGGGCCAGGCCGGCGGGGCGGGCTGCGGCGCGGGACCTGTTCGAACAGGTGCGACTGCGCTACTTCCGCCTTTCACCGGGAAAGCGCAGGCTGATCCATGCCGCCGTGCTGATCGGGGCGGTCGGGCTGGCGCTGGGCCTGGGCTGGCAGCCGGTCACCGCCTTCCTCCTCACGCTCGCCCTGCTCGGCTTCGCCACGCTCGCCCTGCGCTTCCCGCGCGCCGCCGCCACGGTGGCGGTGGTGGTGCCCTGGCTGACGATGACGAGCCTGCTCGACGGGCGGTTCCCGCAGTCGTGGATCCCACTGGGGCTGATGCTCCTGGCCCTCCCGGTGGCGGGGGCCGCACACCTGATCAGCTGGGTCCCGCCGTGGCTGACCGCGCTGGCGGCGCTGGCCTGCGCGGGAGTGATCGCCCTCGTCCTCGTCCTCGCCGGATTCCCGTCCGCCGTCGTCCTGTGGGCCGCGTACGGCACGGCCGCCGCCGTGCTGGTCTACCGGCTGGTCCAGGCCCGTCAGGTCAGGGCGGGGGCGGCGGTCCGGGACCAGCCGGTCCGGGTCAGGCTCAGGGACGGCGGGCCGCCGCCGCAGCAGTCCGCGGACAGGGCCGCGCCGCCGCCCATCTCGGTCGAGGAGGCGCTCGGCGAGCTGGACGGCATGGTCGGCCTGGCTCCGGTGAAGGAGCAGGTCCGCTCCATCGCCGCCTCGATCGAGGCCTCCCGCCTGCGCAGGGAGGCCGGCTACGCCACCGATCCGCCGATGCGCCACTTCGTCTTCGTCGGCCCGCCCGGCACCGGGAAGACCAGCGTGGCCAGGACCGTCGCGAAGATCTTCTACGCCTTCGGCCTGCTGGAGACGCCCTACGTGGTGGAGGCCCAGCGGGCCGACCTGGTCGGGGAGTTCCTCGGCGCGACGGCGATCAAGACGAACGAGCTGATCGACCGGGCGCTCGGCGGGGTGCTCTTCATCGACGAGGCCTACAGCCTGATCAACTCCGGTGACGGCCAGCCCGACCGGTTCGGCTCCGAGGCGGTGCAGACGCTGCTCAAGCGGGCCGAGGACGACCGCGACCGGCTGATCGTCATCCTGGCGGGTTACGAGAAGGAGATGGGCGCCTTCCTGTCCTCCAACCCCGGTCTGTCCAGCAGGTTCGCGACCCGCGTCCGCTTCCCCGGTTACTCGGCCGGGGAACTGGCCGAGATCACCGAGTCGCTGCAGACGCGGCGGGGCGACCGGATGGCCGGGGGGGTGCGGCCCGCGCTCCTGGCCCGGTTCGAGGACCTCCACCGCCGGGGCATCGTCGACGAGCTGGGCAACGCCCGGTTCGTGCGCAGCCTGGTGGAGGCGGCGGCGCAGGCGCGCGACGTGCGGGTGGTCGGCGCGGGCGGCTCGCCCACCACCGAGGACCTGGTGACCGTCACCGGGCCGGACGTCGCGAAGGCGTTCGGCGAGCTCACCGCCCGCTACCAGGACTACCAGGCCACCCCCACCCTGGAGGAGGCGCTCGGCGAGCTGGACGGCATGGCGGGTCTGGAGCCGGTCAAGCGGCAGGTGCACGCGATCGCCGCACAGCTCCGGATGGCGAGGATGCGCCAGGAGCGCGGCCTGCCCACCCCACCGCAGATGCGGCATTTCGTCTTCACCGGACCGCCGGGCACCGGCAAGACCACCGTGGCCCGCGTCCTCGGCCGGGTCTTCGCCGCGCTGGGCCTGCTGGTGCGGCCGGACGTGGTGGAGGCGCAGCGGGCCGACCTGGTCGGCCAGCACCTGGGCGCCACCGCGATCAAGACGAACGAACTGGTGGACCGGGCGCTCGGCGGGGTGCTCTTCGTCGACGAGGCCTACAGCCTGGTGAACGGCGGCTACGCCGGCGGCGACGCCTTCGGCGCGGAGGCGGTGCAGACGCTGCTCAAGCGGGCCGAGGACGACCGCGACCGGCTGGTGATCATCCTGGCCGGATACGAACGGGAGATGGACGCCTTCCTGGCGACCAACCCGGGCCTGTCCAGCCGGTTCAACCAGCGGGTGCAGTTCCCCTCCTACACGCCGGCCGAGCTCACCGAGATCGCCGAGCTGCTCGCCGGGCGGTCGGGCGACCGGTTCGACGCCCCCGCCCGCCACGATCTGGCCGACGTCTTCACCTGGGTCTGCGAGGACGGGCTGATCGACGGCCTGGGCAACGGCCGTTTCGCCCGCTCGCTGTACGAGCGCGCCGCGATGCGCCGCGACGTGCGCCTGGCCGCTCTCGACGGTGCCGCCAGCGCCGCGGACCTCACCACCATCACCAGCGCCGACGTGCGCGCCGCCGTCGACGAACTCGCCGGCCGCTGACCCGGGCCGCCCCACCGCCCCCGAGCCGCGACGCGCAGCGTCGCCGTGGACCCGCGAGGGGGCTCCGGCGTCTGGACTGAGGAGCGCGCGCAGCCCGCGAGGGGGCTCCGTCGTCTGGACTGAGGAGCGCGCGCAGCGAAGCGAGCACGTGACGAGGGAAGACGGCGGTTACCGGCCCCCGAGCCGCGACGCGCAGCGTCGCAGTGTCACAGCGAGCACGTGACGAGGGAAGACGGCGGTTACCGGCCCCCGAGCCGCGACGCGCAGCGTCGCCATCAACACAGCACTTGGCCGAGATCGGACCCCGATTGGCGACTCTATGCGTTCTGATGATTACATCATGTAGCAGTATGGCCGCAGACAGCTGAGTGCTCCGGAGGGAGGGCGATGGCGGGATTCCTTTTCCGCAGGTTGCTCAACTATGTCGTGCTGATCGTCGTCGCCACCAGCCTCGCCTACATGCTGGCGGCCGGAGCGCTCAACCCCCGTGCCAACTACGAGGGGCGCAACCCGCCGATCCCTCCGGCGGTGATCGACGCCCGGCTCACCGAGCTCAACCTCAACGACAGGACCCCGGTCTTCGAGCGCTATCTGACGTGGGCGGGGGGCGTCGCCCGGGGTGACTTCGGCAGGATGGTGACCGGAGGCTCGGTCAACGAGGACCTGGCCCGCCGCATCGGCGTCACCCTGCGCCTGATCACGATCGGGCTGGTCCTCGGCAGCGTCACCGGAGTGCTGGTCGGCGCCTACGCCGCGGTCAGGCAGTACGGCGCGTTCGACCGGGTGTCCACCGGCGCATCCTTCTTCGTGCTCGCGATCCCGACCGTGGTGCTCGCGAACATGCTGATCATCGCCGCGGTCTGGGTCAACGGCCTGCTGCCCCAGCCGATCGTGTACGTCAGCGGCGAGTTCTCCGCCGGCCTGACGGGCGGGTTCTGGGCCCGGGTGGTCGACCGCATCCAGCATCTGATCCTGCCGACGATCTCGCTCTCGCTGGGCCTGATCGCCATCTACAGCCGCTACCAGCGCAACATGATGCTGGACGTGCTCGGCGCGGACTTCATCCGCACCGCGATGGCCAAGGGCCTGCGCCGCCGTACCGCGCTGATCAAGCACGCGCTGCGCACCGCGCTGATCCCGGCGGTCACCTACTTCGCGTTCACCTTCGGCGCGCTGCTGGTGGGCACCACCTTCACCGAGAAGATCTTCGGCTGGCATGGCATGGGGGAGCAGCTGGTCAACTCCATCTACACCAACGACGTGAACAGCGTCGCGGCGATCA
The DNA here is from genome assembly GCF_014647955.1 of Planomonospora antibiotica. Lineage (NCBI taxonomy): Bacteria > Bacillati > Actinomycetota > Actinomycetes > Streptosporangiales > Streptosporangiaceae > Planomonospora > Planomonospora antibiotica. The sequence continues at coordinate 139,675 of NZ_BMQE01000008.1, forward strand.
GCTGCTTCGCGGCCTTCGCGGTGCTGGTGGCCTCGCTCGCCTCCGACGTGCTGCACGCCGTCCTCGACCCGCGGGTCCGGGTGGGATGATGAGCATCGCCGACGAGGAGCACGCCGAGGAACTGGCGGGCGTCGAGAGGATCGGGACCCCTTCGCGCCTGCGGGTGGTCGCGGGGCGGTTCTTCCGCTCGGGGCAGGGGCGGATCGGGTTCGCGCTGCTGACGGTGATGTTCCTGCTCGCGTTCGCGGGGCCGCACCTGAGCAAGTGGACCTACACCGACAAGGACTTCACGGCGTTCCTGCAGCCGCCCTCGGCCGAGCACTGGTGGGGCACCCTGCAGACCGGCGCCGACGTGTACGCCGTCACGCTGCGCGGCATGCAGAAGTCGCTGATCGTCGGGCTGCTCGCCGCGGTGGTCGGCACCGGGCTGGCGGCGGTGGTGGGCGCCTTCGCGGGCTACTTCCTCGGCTGGACCGACCGCACGCTGATGTGGGTCACCGACCTGCTGCTCGTGCTCCCGGCCTTCCTCATCCTGGCGATCATGTCGCCGCTCTTCGCCGAGGGCCAGTGGCTGCTGTTCGTGCTGATGCTGGCGCTGTTCCTGTGGATGGTCACCTCCAAGATCGTGCGGAGCATGACCATCTCGCTCAAGGAGCGCGAGTTCATCCACGCCGCCAGGTTCATGGGCGTGCACCCGATCAAAATCATCTTTCGGCACGTCATCCCCAACCTGTCGTCCCTGCTGATCGTGGACGCCACGCTGAACGTGAGCGCGGCCATCCTGACCGAGACCTCCCTGTCCTACTTCGGCTTCGGCATCCAGCCGCCGGACGTCTCCATGGGCAGCCTCATCGCCGACGGCGCCAGAACGGCGGTCTACGCCCCCTGGACGTTCTGGTTCTGCGCCGGGCTGCTGGTCGTCACCGTGCTCGCGGTGAACCTGGTCGGAGACTCCCTGCGCGACGCCTTCGACCCCACCGCGAAGAGGAACCGATGAGCGACCCCGTCCTCGAGGTCACCGGCCTCGACGTCACCTTCGGCTCCGGTCCCGGCGCGGTGCACGCGGTGCGGGGGGTCGGCTACGCGCTCCACCCCGGCGAGGTGCTCGGCATCGTCGGCGAGTCAGGCTCGGGCAAGTCGGTGACCTCGCTGGCCGTGATGGGGCTGCTCCCCGCGCACGCCCGGGTCACCGGCTCGGTGCGGCTGAAGGGCCGCGAGATCCTGGGCGCGGGCGAGAAGCGGCTCACCGCCTTCCGCGGCAAGACGATCTCGATGGTCTTCCAGGATCCGCTCTCCGCGCTCACCCCGGTCTACCGGGTCGGCGACCAGATCGCCGAGGCCGTCCGGATCCACCAGGACGTGAGCAGGCAGGCCGCGGACAGGCGGGCCGTCGAACTGCTCGACCTGGTCGGCATCCCCAACCCGGCCCAGCGGGCCAGGGCGTTCCCGCACGAGTTCTCCGGCGGCATGCGCCAGCGGGCGGTGATCGCGATGGCGATCGCCAACGACCCCGACGTGATCATCTGCGACGAGCCGACCACCGCGCTCGACGTCACCATCCAGGCGCAGGTGCTGGAGGTCCTCAAGACCGCGCAGCGGGAGACCGGTGCGGCGATCGTCATGATCACGCACGACCTGGGGGTGGTGGCCGGGTTCGCCGACCGGGTCCTGGTCATGTACGCCGGGCGCCCCGTCGAGACCGGCCCGGTCGACGACATCTACTACCGCCCGCGCATGCCGTACACCATCGGCCTGCTCGGCTCGGTCCCGCGGCTGGACCTGGGCGGACGGCGGCGGCTGGTCCCGATCGAGGGCAATCCGCCGTCGCCGGACGCGCTCCCGCCGGGCTGCCCGTTCGCGCCGCGCTGCCCGATGGTGATCCCCGAGTGCGACGCGGCCGAGCCGCCGCTGGAGCCGGTGGGCTTCGGCGAGCGGCGGGCCGCGTGCATCCGCGCCGGGGAGATCGAGGAGGGGCGGATTCCGCCCGGCGAGGTCTACGCCCGCAGCGGGGGCGGCAGGGCGGGCCGTCCCGCCGCGCCGGGGGCCGGAGCCGGTGAGCGGCGCCTTTCGGTGCCGCGCGGCGAGCGCGGGGCGGTCCTGGCGGTGGACGACCTGATCCGCCACTACCCCCTGATGAAGGGGGCGGTCTTCAAACGCCGGGTCGGCACGGTGTACGCCGTGGACGGCATCGGCTTCGACATCCGCGAGGGCGAGACGCTCGGGCTGGTGGGGGAGTCGGGCTGCGGCAAGACGACGACGCTGATGGAGATCCTGGAGCTGGCCAGGCCCCAGCGCGGCACCGTCACGGTGCTGGGGCGCGACACCGCCGCGATGACCTCCCGCGACCGGATGGCCGTCCGCCGCGACATGCAGGTGGTCTTCCAGGACCCGCTGGCCTCGCTGGACCCGAGGATGACCGTCCACGACATCCTCGCCGAGCCGCTGCGCACGCACGGGGTCGGGGATCCGGGGCCGCGCGTGCGGGAGCTGCTGCTGCTGGTCGGGCTGGACCAGCAGCACGCGGCCCGCTACCCGCAGGACTTCTCCGGCGGCCAGCGCCAGCGCATCGGCATCGCCCGCGCCCTGGCGCTGGAGCCGAAGCTGATCGTGCTGGACGAGCCGGTCTCGGCGCTGGACGTCTCCATCCAGGCGGGCGTGATCAACCTGCTGGAGGACCTGAAGGACCGGCTCGGGCTGTCCTACCTGTTCGTCGCGCACGACCTGTCGGTGGTCCGGCACATCGCCGACCGGATCGCGGTCATGTACCTCGGGAAGATCGCCGAGATCGGCCAGGTGGACCGGGTCTACGACACCCCCATGCACCCCTACACCCAGGCGCTGCTCTCGGCGATCCCGCTGCCCGACCCCGAGAAGGAGCGCTCCCGGACCCGGATCCTGCTCGAAGGGGACCTGCCGAGCCCGGCCGCCCCGCCCTCGGGCTGCCGGTTCCGCACCCGCTGCCCGAAGTTCCGCGACGTGCTGTCCGACGGGGAGCGGGAGCGGTGCGTGGACGAGGAGCCCGTGATCCGGGTGCTGGACGAGGACCAGGGCGCCGCGTGTCACTACGCCGAGAAGATCAAAGTCGTATGAACCAGGAGGAACCGTGATGATTGTCCGGCGCATGGGCGCGCTCGCCGCCGCCCTGACCGTGGCGTGCGCACCGGCTCTGGCCGGCTGCGGGCAGACCGGGCCCGGCGGGGGAGGGCAGAGCGGGGCGTCGCCGGGCGCCCCCGGGTCCCCGGTCAAGGCCTACGACATCAACCCGGTCGCGCGCGACCAGGTCAAGGACGGCGGACTGCTCCGCTGGGGCCTCAACGAGTATCCGACCAACTGGAACCTCAACCACGTCGACGGCAACCTCGCGATGGTCAAGAAGGTCACCGACGCGCTCATGCCCTCGGCCTTCCGCTCGAACGAGAAGGGCCAGATCTCGGTCAGCCCCGACTACGTCACCGCCGCGAAGGTCACGGCGACCGCCCCCAAGCAGGTCGTCACGCTGACGCTCAACCCGAAGGCCAGGTGGTCCGACGGCAAGGCCATCACCTGGCAGGACTACGAGGCCCAGTGGAAGGCGATGAACGGCAGGAACGCCGACTACCGGGTCGCCACCACCACCGGCTACCAGGACATCGAGAGCGTGAAGAAGGGCAGGAGCGACCAGGAGGTCGTCATCACCTTCGCCAAGCCCTTCGGCGACTGGCAGTCGCTGTTCATCCCGCTCTACCCGAAGAGCACCAACGGCAGTCCCGACGCCTTCAACAACGCGTGGGTGAACAAGGTGCCGGTGACCGCGGGCCCGTTCAAGTTCGGCGCGTTCGACCAGACGGCCAAGACCATCACGATCAACCGCGACGACGCCTGGTGGGGCGACAGGGCCAAGCTGGACCAGATCGTCTTCCGGGCGCTGGAGAGCGACGCCCTGGTCGGTGCCTTCAGCAACGGCGAGCTGGACACCTTCGACGTCGGGCCCTCCGCTCCGGACTACGCGCGGGCCAAGGGCACCGCGAACGCGGTCGTACGGCAGGCGGCCGGTCCCGACTTCCGGCACCTGACGATGAACGGCGAGAGCGCGGTGCTCTCCGACGTGAAGGTCCGCCAGGCCGTCGCGATGGGCGTCGACCGGCAGGTCATCGCCCAGTCCGACCTGCAGGGCCTGGACTGGCCGATCGTCCTGCTGAACAACCACTTCTTCATGAACACCCAGGGCGGCTACCAGGACAACGCCGGGGAGGTCGGGACCTACAACCCCGAGAAGGCCAAGCAGCTGCTCGACGCGGCCGGCTGGAAGACCTCCGGCCAGGTCCGCAAGAAGGACGGCAAGGAACTGAGCCTGCGCTTCGTCGCCCCGTCCGGCCTGCAGCTCACCAAGTCCGAGGCCGAGCTGACGCAGAACATGCTGGCCAAGATCGGCGTCAAGGTCACCCTGCAGTCGGTGCCCAGCGACGACTACTTCACCAAATACATCATCCCCGGCAACTACGACATCACCGCGTTCTCCTACGTCGGCACGCCCTTCCCGGTCTCCAGCGGCTACGGCCAGTACGCCAACGCCACCAAGGACTCCAAGGGTGAGCTGCAGTGGAACGCCAACCTCGGCCGCATCGGCTCCAAGGAGATCGACGCCGCGATGAACGCCGCCACCGCCGAGCTGGACCCGGCCGAGGCCGTCGCCAAGGCCAACGCCGCCGACAAGCTGATCTGGCAGGCGGTCAACGTGCTCCCGCTCTACCAGCGCCCGCAGAACGTCGCGGCCAAGAAGACCATCGCCAACCTCGGCGCCCGCGGCTTCTACGACCTGAGATACCAGGACATCGGCTTCACCGAGTGACCCCGGCGCTCCCCCGGCCCGGCGCCGTCGGCGCCCGGGTGTAGAAATGATCTGTGACTCTCCAGGTGACCTGGCCCCAGGTGCTCGCGTGGCGGTTGAGACGGCAGTTCGTCGACCCGGCGGCCGGGCCGGACGCGGTGTCGGTGGTCCGGCGGCTGAGCGGGGTGCAGGCCCAGGTGGTGTCCTCGGCCGAGCTCGCCGTCGCCGTACGGCGGGCGGACCCGCGGCGCGGCGAGATCGACGAGGCCCTGTGGCGCGACCGCACGCTGGTCAAGACCTGGACGGCGCGCGGCACGCTCCACCTGGTCCCCGCCGACGAGCTGCCCGCCCACGCCGCGGTCCTCGGCTCGTTCCGGCACTGGGACAAGGGGTCCTGGCAGCGCGGTCACGGGGTCACCGCGGCGGAGACGGCCTCGATCCTCGACGCGGTCCCGAAGGCGCTCGAAGGCCGGACCCTCACCCGCGAGGAGCTGGTCGAGGCCGTCATCGGGATCACCGGTGACGGCCATCTCGCCGAGGCGCTCACCTCGGGGTGGGGTGCGCTGCTCAAACCGCTCAGCTTCCTCGGCGAGCTCTGCTACGGGCCGCCCCGGGACGGCAGGGTGACCTTCGCCTCCCCCCGCGACCACGTGCCCGGCTGGCCCGCCGCACTCCCCTCCGCGGCGGAGGGCGGCGCGGTCCTGGTCCGCTCCTTCCTCGGCGCCCACGGCCCGGGCACCCCGGAGACCTTCGACACCTGGCTCTACCGGGGCGGAGCCCGCAAGGCCGCCCTGCGCGGCTGGTTCCGCGACCTCGCCCCGGAGCTGGCCGAGGTGGAGGTCGAGGGCCGTCCCATGCTCCTGCTCGCCGAGCACCTCGACGAGCTGGCCGCGACCCCGCCCGCCGGGGGCGTGCACCTGCTCCCCGGCTTCGACCAGTACATCCTCGGCGCCCCCCGCGACCTCGAACCGCTCCTGCCCCGGGAGGCCAGGGCGAAGGTCAGCCGCGCGGCCGGCTGGATCTCCCCGGTGGTGGTCCACCGGGGCCGGGTGGCGGGCGTCTGGGAGGCGAAGAACGGCGAGGTCACCGTGGAACTGTTCGAGGACGTCCCGGCGGCCGCCCTCTCCGCCGAGACCGAGCGGGTGAAGGCCCTGCTGAACCGATAGCACCGCGCGCTTCAGGCGGCCCCTCACGGCGGTCCTTCACAGCGGTCCTTCACAGCGGCGGGGCGAAGTCCCATCCCCGTGCGAGCAGGCCGTCGACCGCCTCGACGGCCTGCTCCAGCCGCGCGCGCGGCGGTCCGGAGACCACCAGGTGCGGCAGCCCCCGCGCGGCCAGCTCCTCGCGGAAACGCGCGTCCATCCGGTGCCGGACCGCCTCGCCGTCCCGCCACCCGTCCTGCTCGAACGGCACGCCCTCCACCGAGGTGTGGATCCACAGGTCGTGCCGGGCACGCGGGTGCACGGCGCCGGGCGAGCCCAGGTAGCGCTCGTGCCACAACGCGGTGGCGAACGCGTCGGTGTCGCACACCAGCAGCGGGGATCCGGCGCGGGCGGCGGCGTCCTCCCAGAGCAACTGCCGCTCGGCGATCAGCGCGAACTCCGCGGACTCCCATTCCAGGTCGTCGAGCCACGGTTCGGGCAGCCCGGCGGCCTTGGCCCGGCGCCGTGCCAGGGCGAGCTTCTCCTCGCAGTACGTCCTGCCGTACTCGGGCACCCACCGGGTCCCCGCCCACGGCCCGCCCCGGGCGGCGTAGTGGGCCGCCAGCTCCCTGGCCAGGGTGGTGGTGCCGCTCGACTCCGCGCCGACGACCACGACACGGCGGGCCAGGTGGCCGCGGACCGCGGGGGAGAGCCACGGCCAGCACGAGACGGGATCGGAGCGGACCGCCGTCCCGCTCACGGGGAAGCGCTCCCGGCCGGGGTCGACGCCGACGTGGACGGCGCCGAACCGGCGGGCCAGCTCCGGGCCGTACTCCTCCGAGGAGAAGACGGCGTCGACGGCCGGGACCTCTCCGTGCGCCAGGGCGAGGGCGTGCCGGAACACCTCGACGTGCGCCGACCAGACCTCCGGATCGTCGTAGTCGATCTCGACGTCGTCGACCACCGGGGCGATCGCGACCCCGGGCTGGGGGTGCGCCTCGCGCAGCCAGGCCGCGCGCAGCGCCAGCGGGACGCTCTCCGCGGTCGAGGCGGCGACCACCACGCTCAGCCGGGCGCACCGCGCCGCCGCGGTGTCGATCAGGTGGTGGTGGCCCGCGTGGGGCGGGTAGAACTTGCCGATCACCAGGCCGTGGGCGAAACGGGGCAGACCGGCGTTCATGCCGCCACCGCGGCGGGCCGGGCCGGGAGGGCCCTGCGCCAGGCCAGCAGCCCCGAGACGCAGAGGGTGAGGAAGACGACGTAGAGGGCGCTGGTGAGGTAGAGGCCCTTGTAGGCGTAGAGCGGGATGTAGACCAGATCGGCCGCGATCCACAACCACCACGACTCCACCAGCTTGCGGGTCTGCCCGTAGGTGGCCATCAGGGACAGTGCGGTGGTCAGGGCGTCCCAGAAGGGCACCGTCGAGTCGGTCCAGGCGGTGAGGGCGAAGGTGAGCGCCGCGGTGCCGGCGGCGCCGCAGCCGGTCAGCACCGCCCACTCGGCGCGCCCGGTCGAGCGGACCGCCGGCCGGGTCCGGCCCGGCCCGCCGTACCGCCACTGCCGCCAGCCGTACAGGCCGAGCGCGACGTAGACGACCTGCAGGGCGGCGTCCGCGTAGAGACCGACGGCGAGGAAGACCAGCCCGAGCAGGAGCACGTTGACGATGCCGATCGGCCAGTTCCAGATGTTCTGGCGGGCCACCAGCCAGACCGTGAGGATCCCGGTGGCGAAGCCCAGGAGCTCGGCCCGGCCGGTCGGGGCCCCGGCGATGGTGAACACAGGTTGGAGGAGGGGTTCGAGGAATTCTGCGAGCGTCATGCCGTCTCCTTAATCGTCACTATGACGATAAAGGGTTTTCGGACATAACGGAACCGGGCGGTACGGACGACGTCCGGCGGGGCGGGAACCACCGCAGGCGTGGACGCGGCCGGTGGCCGGCCGGAGTCGCCGGGAACGGAGACCGGCATGATCACACCGGAGCCGGAGCCGGAGCCGGAGCCGGGGGCCGATGTGATCACACCCGGACCGGAGCCGTCAGAGTGTGATCCCACCCGAGCCGGAAGGCCGAGGCGGAGCCGTCAGAGGCGGAAGCGGAGCCGGTCGCCGGGGCGCAGCTGTGCGGCCGCTGCGAGATCGCCGGAGGCGAGAACCGCGATCACCGGATAACCGCCGGTCGGCGGGTGGTCGGCGAGGAACACGATAGGCCGCCCGTCGGGCGGCACCTGCAGGGCCCCCGCCACCATGCCCTCGCTCGGCAGCTCCCCGCTCCGGGTGCGCTCCAGCGGGGTGCCCCGCAGCCGCACGCCGACCCGGTTGCTGTCCTGGCTCACCTCGTACGGCTCCGCGCACAGGGCGGCCAGCGCCCCCGGGGCGAACCAGTCGTCCCTGGGTCCGGGCAGGATCCGCAGAGAGCCGGGTGCGCCCCCGGGCGGGGGAGCGGCGTCCACGGTGATCGGCGGCAGACCGGCGGACGGTCCCACCGGCAGCATCCGGCCAGGGGCGAGCGGGTCCGGGCCGAGACCGGAGAGCGAGTCCGCCGACCGGCTGCCCAGGACCGGGGGGACGTCGACGCCGCCCCGGACCGCGACGTAGGTCCGCAGGCCGGTCGCCGGAGCGCCCACCCGGAGCTCGCCGCCCGCAGGGACCCAGAAGGGCGCGTACATCCCGGCGGCACCGCCCGGCAGGGCGACCGGGCAGGCGGCGCCGGTGAGCGCGGCCCACGCACCGCCCTGGAAGCGCAGCACGGCCCCGCCGAAGGTCAGTTCGATCGCCGCGGCGCCCTCGGGATTGCCGACCAGGCGGTTGGCCAGCCGCAGGCTCGGCGCGTCGGCGGCGCCGGAGCGGGGCACCCCGAGATGCCCGTAACCGGGGCGGCCCAGGTCCTGCACCGTGGCGTACGGGCCCGGCGCGATCACCTCGATCATGCGGCCGCCGGCCGCGAGGGGACGGGTCTGGCCGTCATCCGGTGACCGCCCGGAAACGTACCCGGGTGCCGGGCGTCAGTACGGCGGGCGGATCGGCCGCCACGTCCCACACGGCCATCGGCGAGCGCCCGAGCAGCCGCCAGCCGCCCGGCGAGGCCGAGGGGTAGACGGCGGAGTAGGGTCCGGCGACCGCCACCGCCCCCGCGGGCACCGAGGTCCTCGGGGTGGCCAGCCGAGGCACGTGCAGCGCGGGATCCAGGCCGGTGAGGTAGGCGAACCCCGGGGCGAACCCCAGCCAGCCCACCACCAGCTCCCGCCCGGTGTGCCGCTCCACCACCTCACCGGCCGTCAGCCCGCTCAGCGCCGCCACCTCGTCCAGGTCGGCGCCGTCGTAGACCACCGGGACCGTCACCAGGCGCCCGGGAGCGGCCCCGCCCGGATCCGGGGAGCGCGCGGCCCGCGCCGCCGCGGCCAGGTGGGACCTGAGCGGTCCCGGCTCGGCGCCCGGCGCGACGACCAGCACGGTGGCGGGGCCGGGCACGATCTCCGTCACCCCGGCCGGGCGGTCGGCCCGCAGCAGCGCGTCCAGGCGGTGCGAGACCTCCAGCGACCCGGTCTCCACCAGCAGCCCGTGCTCCCCGGCCGGCCGGACGGGCACGCCGTCCTGCGGCGCGCCCGGGCCGGGGCCGCCGCTCACGCGAAGGCCTCCAGGGCCACCCCGGCCCGCGCCAGGCCGTCGCGGACGGCCCGCGCCAGCCGTACGGCGCCCGGGGTGTCGCCGTGCACGCAGATCGAGCGGGCGTCCACCGGGACCTCGGAGCCGTCGGCGGCGACGACCGTCCGGGCGGTCGCCATGCGCACGGCCCGGGCCGCGACCGCGTCCGGGTCGTGGATCACCGCGCCGGGGGAGCGGCGGGGGACCAGCGTCCCGGCGGGCGTGTAGGCGCGGTCGGCGAAGGCCTCGGCGACGGTGGCGAGCCCGTGGCGGGCGGCGACCCCGTGGACGGCCGAGCCGGGCAGGGTGAGCACCGGCAGGCTCCGGTCGTAGTCGGCGACCGCCGCCGCGACCGCCTCCGCCTGCTCGGGATCGCGGCAGACGCGGTTGTACAGCGCGCCGTGCGGCTTGACGTAGGAGACGCGGCCCCCCACCGCGCGGGCGACGCCGTCCACCGCCGCCAGCTGGTAGAGCACCTCGGCGCGGAGCTCCTCCGGATCCACCTCCATCTCGCGGCGGCCGAACCCGGCCAGGTCGCGGTAGGAGACCTGAGCCCCGATCCGCACCCCTCGGGCGACCGCGGCCTCGCAGGTGCGGCGGATGGTCAGCGGATCACCGGCGTGGAAACCGCAGGCGACGTTCGCACTGGTCACCAGGTCGAGCAGGGCCTCGTCGTCGCCCAGCCGCCAGATGCCGTAACCCTCGCCGAGGTCGGCGTTGAGATCGATCGCCACGGTGCCCCTACAGCGGGGGGCCGTCGGGGATGTCCGCGATGTCATCGAGCGCGGTGGCCAGCTCCTCCGGGTCGTCGCCGATCCGCTCGGCGATCTCGATCAGCACGTGCAGCACCTCGTGCCGGTCGTGGCCGAGGTCCAGCAGCCGCTGCGCCGCCTCCCACAGCTGCGGCGGGTCCCCCTCCCACAGCCGTGCGGCGATCTCCTCGTGCCAGGCCAGGTGCTCGTCGCGGTCGAACCGGCCGGGCTCGCCGGCGTGGTCGATCTCCAGCAGGATCCGCCGGTCGCCCTCGTCGGCGGGGTTGAGCAGGTCGAGCTTGACCTCTCCGTGCTCGCCCTGCAGAAAAGGGAAGGCGAACACCCGCCGGGCCAGCGCGGACAGGTCGCCGTCCGGGAGCAGCCGCTCGACCAGGTCGCGGTCCAGCCCGAAGGTCGTGGGATCGCGGTAGGTCTCCGGGAAGCGGGCCGTGGCCTCCCAGATGCCGTCGAGGGTCGCCCGCAGCCCCTCCTCGGACAGCCCGGTGCGGGGCGCGGTGAAGCGCGCCCACGCCGACAGGACGTACGGCACGGCCTCCTGCTCGGCGGGGCTCAGCATCACCTTGCGCGGCAGCCAGTCGAGCAGGAACGTCTCGCACTTGGTCGGGCTGACCCGCAGCGGGCGGCCGAAGTCCTGGTCGCAGCCGTAGTCGATGATGTGGTCGGCGCAGCGGGAGGCGGCCGAGGGATCTGACAGGTGCTCGGCCGCGTCCGAGGAGAGGAACTCCGCCGCCAGCATCGCCCTGCGGTCGCGGCTGTAGGGAGCCTCGCTGTGCAGCGGGGCCGGGCGCTTGCGGCCCGGGGGCAGCGCCTTGATCCGGGAGCGGGCGAAGGCGTGGTAGGCGCTGTAGCTGTCGCTGACCGGCGCGGCCGTCTTCCGGTCGCCGTACTCGGCGGTGGCCTTCATGGCCGACTCCAGCAGGGCTCTGGCCTGCTGGGGCTCGATCTCCTCGAACCGGAGCATCGGGTTCGCCTCGGCCTCGGCCCTGGCCTGCTCCAGCAGCTTGTCGACGTGGGAGGAGACCCACGCGTCACGGGCGATGCCCCGCATGTTGTAGTCGACGACCATGACCAGCGCGTGCCGGTCCTCGCCGCTGTCCGCCCCGCGGTAGCCGAAGGTGCAGACCACGGTGTCCTGGTCGCCGTAGGCGTCGCGGGAGACGTAGCAGCCGGTCGGTTTCACCGCCCCCAGCCGGTCGGCCCAGCGGGGTCTGGCCACGTCGCGTTCGATGAGCGCCAGCGCCGCACCCTCGGCCTTGGCGGCCTGCCGGGCGGTGCCCAGGTAGGCAAGCGCGATCAGCAGGGTCAGCGCGGCGGGGGAGCCGGCCTTGGCCGCGTAGTCGACCAGCCCCTCGCCGAGGACCTGCTCGGCGTCTCCGCGCCGCAGCCGCCGCCCCCACCAGGCGCCGACCATGTCGGAGACCATCAGCTCGGCGTCCAGGGGGCTGCCCACCGCGAGCAGCTCACGGGCGGCCAGCAGCATCTCGGAGAAGACCTCGTCGGGCGCGTGGGTCTCCCTCGGGTCCCTGCGATGTCGGCGGTTCAAGCGGCCTCCTCCGTCGACCGGGTGAACCCCGGGCCGCCGGGCCCGCCGGATCGCTCGCTCATGCGGGACTCCTCGCCTGCGGCGGGGGGTGCGCATGAACGAAGGCCGCTGTGTCTCTTGGCTCGCTCGCTGCGCTCGCTCATGCGGGGCTCCTCGCCTGCGGCGGGGGGTGCGCATGAGCGAAGGCTGCTGTGTCTCTTGGCTCGCTCGCTGCGCTCGCTCATGCGGGGCTCCTCGCCTGCGGCGGGGGGTGCGCATGAGCGAAGGCTGCTGTGTCTCTTGGCTCGCTCGCTGCGCTCGCTCACGTTCCAACCTTCTCGCGTCCCCGAGCCGATGGGTGCGCGGAACGCGGCTCGGTGATCCCGATGTTACCGGGGACTTCGCGGCGGCGGCGCGGAGTTGACGATGGCGAGCAGGTGTTCGCGGGCGACCCGTTCGACGACCTCGGGGGTGGCCTCGACACCGAGATGCTCGGTGCAGGCGCGGACATCGGCCACGCAGCGGTCGACGGTGCCGGGGGGGACGGTGAGGAACTCGGCGGCCAGCCGACTGCTCAGGGACTCGTGGAATGCGGTCGTACCACTGGTGGAGCGGGTGGCGAGAGCGGGCATGGATGTCACATTCCTCCGGGTTACCGGGGGCGTGGCCCCGGGTGGACGGCGGGGACGTGCGTTTTCATTCCACAACTTATCGCGCCGGTGTCAAGCCTTCCGGAGGGGGGCGGGCAAGCTGACTTCATCATTGACTGCCCTCGGGGGAGGGAAAGTAAAGAACGTGTCCGCGAAGGGGCAGCCAAAACGGGCGGGAATCAGTAGGCTGATCTTGCCGGTAGGAGACGGCGGAGGCGAGGTGGGCAGTTGTCGGGACGGTCCGGCTCGATCCTGCTAGGGTCCTGGCCGCGAACGCTTGAACGCGCCGACGGTGACGACCGGGGCGTGTGGAAGGGGTGGCGGGGGTGATGGATGCCCCGTCGTCTCCCGCGGTGACGGGGGCGGGAGACCCGCGGGATCCGTGTTCCCGCGCGGATCCGGCGTCCACGGGTCCCGGCTGCCGGTCCGTCGGCCGCGGGGAGGCGGGGATCTCCTCTCCCGCCGGAACCCCGTCGCGTTAACGTGGAGACCCCGGTCCTCGGGCCGGGGAGGTTCGTCGCATCATGGGCGGGACTTCCGCCCGCAGGCGCCCATCGCCGATGATGTACTGCAGGATCCGGTCTCCGGAGCTGCACTACGACAATTCGCAAGTTTGGAGATGTGCCTCGTGGGAGACCATGGCACGCGACGGAGGTGCCGACCATGAGCGCCGAAACCTCCGTGCCCCGTCCCCGGGAGTCGGGTGTGGACATCTCGGACTCCGGCCTGCTGCAGGGCCTGCTGTCTCAGTCGCCGTTCGCCTTCGCCTTCCTCGACCCCGACGGCCGGTTCCAGCGGGTGGACGAGGTCTTCGCCGAGATGGTCGGCCTGCCCGCCGAGCGGCTGGTGGGCCACGCCCCGGGTGAGCTGCTCCCCGCCGACCTCACCGCGCTGGTCGAGGGGGCGGTCCGCGCCGTCGTCGAGGGCGCCGGATCCGAGAGGGACCAGCGGGTCCGGGTGCGCACGGCCGACGGGGAGACCCGTCACTGGTCGCTGACCTTCTCGCCGGTCCACGACGACGAGGGCGTGTTCCGCGCGGTCTGCCTGGTGGGCGTCGACGTCACCGAGAGCAGGCTGGTCGAGGAGAACCTGCGGCGCAGCGAGGAGCGCTACCGGTCGCTGGTCGAGGCGCAGTCGCAGCTCGTGTGGATCACCGCCCCGAACGGCGCGGTCCGGGAGGACGCGCCGCAGTGGCGCGCCATCACCGGTCAGGGGCTGGAGGAATACCTCGCGGGCGGCTGGCTGGAGGCCGTGCACCCGGACGACCGCGCGCACACCGAGGAGGCGTGGCGTGAGGCCCTGCGCGGCCGGACCATGTTCGAGTGGAGCTACCGGGTCCGCACCCGGGCGAGCGGCTACCGCTACTTCGAGGTGCGCGCCGTACCGATCATCCGGCACGGCCGGGTGGTCGAGTGGGTCGGGGCGAACACCGACGTCACCCCGCAGCGCGAGGCCGAGGAGATGCGCGGCCGGCTGACCGACCAGCTCGGTGCCGCGGCCCTGCGCACGGCACGGCTGCAGGGCGCCACGGCCCAGCTGGCCGAGGCGCTCACGGTGGAGCAGGTCGTCCAGGTCATCATCGACGTGGGCCGTACGGCGCTGGCGGCCGACCGGTCGGCCGTGGCGCTGCTCGACTCCGACCGGTCGGTGCTGAAGCTGGTCAACAACGGCGGCATCCCCGACGTCCCGGGCGCGCCGGGCGAGGAGATCCCGCTCGCGCACTCCAGCGTGATGACCATGGCGGTGAACAGCCGCCGTCCGGTCTTCGCCGAGTCGCCCGAGAGCCTGCGGGCCCAGCTGGTCGACGCCGGCGCCGACGAGGAGGCGATCGACGGCTTCCTCTCCCACGGTGACGAGCGGGCCTGGGTGGGCCTGCCGCTGCTGGCCGCGGGCCGCGCCCTGGGCGCGCTGCGGTTCGCCTTCACCCGTCCTCAGAAGATCTCCCAGGAGGACGGCGTCTTCCTGGAGGCCCTCGCCGGGCAGTGCGCGCTCGCCGTCGAGCGGGCCACCCTGTTCGAGCGGGAGCACCGCACCGCGGAGACGCTCCAGCGGAGCCTGCTGCCGGACCGCCTGCCGGTGGTCCGCGGGCTCATGCTGGCCCAGCGGTTCCGCTCGGGCAGCCGCCACGTGCAGGTCGGCGGCGACTGGTACGACGCGTTCGTCCTGCAGGACGGCCGGGTCGCGGCCGTGGTCGGTGACGTCATGGGCAAGGGCGTCAAGGCCGCGGCGGGGATGGGCCGCATCCGCAACGCGATGCGGGCCCTGGCTCTGACCAACCCGCCGCCCGCCGCCGTGCTCACCGGTCTGGACCGCGTCTTCGAGGCGACCGAGGAGGAGGAGCAGGTTACCACCCTCGCCTACATGGTGGTCGAACCCGGGACGGGCGAGGGAACGCTGGCGCTGGCCGGGCACCCGCCGCCCCTGCTGGTCTCACCTCAGGGCATGCCGCTGCTGTGCGACGGGGAGCCGGGCACTCCGCTCGGCTGGCCGGCGAGCCGGCGGCAGTTCAGGTTCTGCGTCCCGCCGGGCCACACCGCGGTCCTGTACTCCGACGGCCTGGTGGAGAACCGCAAGCGCGGGCTGGACGCCGGGCTCGCGGAGCTTTGCTCGGTCGTTACCGAAGCGCCGCCGGAAGTTGTCAGTAGTCCCCATATGTTGTTGGATTTCCTGGTGGATCGCATGCTGGCGGGGTATGAGCAGGATGACGACGTCACGGTACTTGCAATTCATGTCCCGCCAACCACGAAGAGTGACTGAATGAAACAGTCATAAGGGTTGCTTTCGGATATCGGTGCCCCGCTTCCGTACGCACTACTGTCTTCGTCGGCCTAGGGTGGAGGGCAACCGCCAGGAGGCGGCCGTTTGGATCACGGTGTCATGTCAGAATGCTGGGCAGGTGCGTCGCGGTTCGTGCGGCCTCTCTGAGCACCACTAGAGGCATCCGCCCCTAGCGGGCATCTGAGTCCATTCTCGTCACGCTTTCCTTCGAGAGGTGTTCGTGTCGCCTGCAAGTTCGACTCGCTCGAAGCCATCCGAGCTGAACGAGCCCGTCATTCAGCAGCTGATGGAGCGGGGGCGCTCGCAGGGGTTCCTCGAGTCCGAGGATGTCCGCAAGGCCGTCGAGGAAGCGGACATTCCGATGGCGCAGGTCGCTGGAATCCTGCGCAACCTCAGCAAAGAGGGCATCATCGTACGGCTGACCGCCGAGGACTCCGCGGGCCCCAAGAAGCCCAAGGCCCCGGCCAAGCGCCGGACCCCCGCCGCGCCCGCCCCGGTAAAGAAGACCAAGACCGCAGCCGCGGCGGCCAAGGAGCAGCCGGAGACCGTCACCGCGGTCGTCGGCGGTTCCGAGCCCGCACCGGCCCCTGCGCCCAAGAAGCCTGCGGCTCCGGCCAAGAAGGCCGCCCCTGCCGCGAAGAAGCCCTCCTCGGGACCCGCCAAGAGCGCCGGCCCCGAGACGCTCGCACCCAAGGCCGACCCGAAGCCGAAGGCCGCCGGGGAGGACGAGGAGGAGCTCGACCTCGAGGACGTCGAGATCGAGGACTTCGACCTCGAGGTGGAGGTCGAGGACGTCGAGGTCGAGGCGGAGCCCGAGGTCGAGGCCGAAGAGGAGGCCAAGCCCGAGGTCGCCGCCGACGTGGCCGCCCCGCAGAGCGAGGAAGAGGTGCTGATCCTCTCCGACGACGACGACGACGCCCCCGTGGCGCAGGTCGCCGCCGCCGGAGCCACGGCCGACCCGGTCAAGGACTACCTCAAGCAGATCGGCAAGGTCCCCCTGCTCAACGCCGAGCAGGAGGTCGAGCTCGCCAAGCGCATCGAGGCGGGCCTGTTCGCCGAGGAGCAGCTGGGCACCGACGGCGACAAGCTGCCGGTGGACGTCCGCGCAGAGCTGGAGTGGATCGCCGAGGACGGCCGCCGGGCCAAGAACCACCTGCTGGAGGCCAACCTCCGCCTGGTGGTCTCGCTGGCCAAGCGCTACACCGGTCGCGGCATGCTCTTCCTGGACCTGATCCAGGAGGGGAACCTGGGCCTGATCCGGGCGGTCGAGAAGTTCGACTACACCAAGGGCTACAAGTTCTCCACCTACGCCACGTGGTGGATCCGGCAGGCGATCACCCGGGCCATGGCCGACCAGGCGCGGACCATCCGCATCCCGGTCCACATGGTCGAGGTCATCAACAAGCTGGCCCGCGTCCAGCGGCAGATGCTGCAGGACCTCGGTCGCGAGCCGACTCCCGAAGAGCTGGCCCGCGAGCTCGACATGACCCCCGAGAAGGTCATCGAGGTCCAGAAGTACGGCCGCGAGCCGATCTCCCTCCACACCCCGCTGGGCGAGGAGGGCGACAGCGAGTTCGGTGACCTCATCGAGGACTCCGAGGCCATCGTCCCGGCGGACGCGGTCAGCTTCACGCTGCTGCAGGAGCAGCTCCACTCCGTCCTGGACACGCTGTCCGAGCGCGAGGCGGGCGTGGTCTCCATGCGGTTCGGCCTCACCGACGGCCAGCCGAAGACCCTGGACGAGATCGGCAAGGTCTACGGGGTGACGCGCGAGCGCATCCGCCAGATCGAGTCGAAGACCATGTCCAAGCTCCGTCACCCGTCCCGGTCCCAGGTCCTGCGCGACTACCTGGACTAGGTCCCCGTCTCCGGGATCGCCGTGGTGGACCACCGCGGCGATCCCGCGGATCTCCGCGACGAGAGGGTCCGCGCCGACCGGCGCGGACCCTCTCTCCGGTGTCGCACCCGGCCGGTGCTTTCAGGAGCGGGCGGATCCCCCGTCCTCGCGGGGAGTCCCCTCCGGCGGTTCCAGCCGTCGTCACACCAGGACGTCCAGGGTCCACGGGCGCCTGCCGCCCGGCGCGGGCCCGAGCCTGACCACGTGGCCGAGATCGCCGAGGACCTTGGCCAGTTCCTCCGGGGTCCGCGGGTCGGCGCCGCCCTCCAGCAGGCTGCGGGCGATCACACCCCGGGTGGCCTTGGCCATGTGGCTGACGACCTTCCCGTCCTTGAGCACCCGCACCGCCACCCCCCGGCCGCCCGGCTGCCAGGCCGCCGCATAGGTGCTGGAGCGCAGGTCCACGACCAGGCCCGGTTCGGCGTCGAGCACCGGGGTGAGCGCACGGCGCCAGAAGGCGCCCAGTCCGCCGATCGGCGGGAGCCTCACCGCCATGGACAGCCGGTACGGCGGAACCCGGTCGGTGATCCGGAGCAGTCCCCAGAGGCCGGAGAAGATCAGCAGGCTCTCCGCCGCCCGCCCGGCGGCCTCCGGGGACAGGGAGGCGAGGCCGAGGTTGTCGTAGAGCACTCCGGTGTAGAGCCCGGCGGCCGGCAGCGCGGGCGCGGTCCGCAGCCGCAGGTTCTTCGCGATCTCACCGGCCTGGCCTTCCGACAGGCCGAGCACGGCTCGGGCCTCCGGCCGCTCGCACAGTGCGGTCAGCGCCTCCAGGACGGTCTGCCGGGGCAGGGACGGGAAGCTCAGGGAGGCCAGGTCCAGGGCGGGGCCGTCGCCCGCCGCGGCCTTGCCCTCCGAGGGAGGCAGCAGAATCAGCACGGTTCCCGAGCTTAGGGGCCTGCCGGGGGTCACCGGGCCGGGGGAGCGCGGTACCCGGGAGCGGGAGGCGGCGGGCAGAATATATGATCTTGGATCATGACGGACGACGTGTTCGACCGCCTGGTCGACCGGGCGTGGCCGGCCCTCGGCCGGACGGACTCCGGCGGATGGACGCTGCGCACTGCGGCCGGGGTCACCAAACGGGCCAATTCGGTCCTGCCGCTCGGAAGCCGGGGGGACCTGGAGGCGGCCGTGGACGCGGCGGAGGAGTTCTACGCCGGGCAGGGGCGGCGGCGAGGCCCGGGAGACGGCTCGCCGCATCCTCACCGGCGTGCCCGCCGTCTACGGCTCCCTCGGGGTGGAGGCGGTGGGGCGGGGCGTCGTCCAGGGGGAATGGCTGGGCGTCTACTGCATGGCCACCGCGGCGCACGCGCGGAGGAAGGGCCATGCGCGGCGCATACTGAGCGCCCTGCTCTCGCACGGGCGGGAGCAGGGCGCTCGGCATGCGTATCTATGTGTGGTGGAGGCCAACACCGCGGCCCGGTCACTCTACGAGCGGCTGGGTTTCACGGTGTCGGCCCGATATCACTATCGGGTCCGATGAAACGAGGACCCTTATCTTTCGTCGTTGTCGGCGGTCGAGGGGGTCGCGCTGAGACGTGCCGACTCGTCCTGAATGTCGGCACCCTTGTCTCTCAGCACGGCTACGTGCTGCCGCCCGTGGTGGGCGCAGAACAGCAGCTCCCCACCGACAGGAAGGGTGGCGCGGATGTAAGCCTGGGCGCCGCACCGGTCACAGCGGTCCGTGGCCGTCAACGGCTTGGCGGGGGCGAGAGCTCCAGTCACGTATCGCCTTTCGGGTCATCCCCGACGTGGGGGATCGGGCGTCAGTCACTTGAGACAACATCTAACCGGATGCGGACGTTCCCAATCGACCTGCGAGTACGCCGAGAGCGGAATGCCGCCGGGAGTGACGGAGATCTCGCGGGGGGTAACGCGGCCCGGCCCCTGCTGGCAAGCTGGGACGCGCCGCGGCGGGAAGAACGGTAAGCTGCGCACACGTGTTCGAGCAGAGTGGGAGTGGGTGTGACCGCAGTTAGCACGGAGGCGGGTTATACGGCCCGTCATCTGTCGGTGCTGGAAGGGCTCGAAGCCGTCCGCAAGCGCCCGGGCATGTACATCGGGTCCACCGACAGCCGCGGTCTCATGCACTGCCTGTGGGAGATCGTGGACAACGGGGTCGACGAGGCGCTGGCGGGTCACTGCACGCGCATCGAGGTCGAGCTCCACCCCGACGGCTCGATAGAGGTCCGCGACAACGGTCGCGGCATCCCGGTCGACGTCGAGCCCAAGAGCGGCCTGGCCGGCGTGGAGCTCGTCTACACCAAGCTCCACGCGGGCGGAAAGTTCGGCGGCGGCTCCTACGCCGCCTCCGGAGGTCTGCACGGCGTCGGCGCCTCCGTGGTGAACGCCCTGTCCTCCCGGCTCGACGTGGAGGTCGACCGCGAGGGCCGGATCCACGAGATCAGCTTCCGCCGGGGCGTCCCCGGGGTCTTCGACGGCGACGGGCCCACCGCCAAGTTCAAGAAGAAGTCGGGACTGCGCGACGGCGGCCCGCTCGCCCGCGACGTCACCGGCACGCGCGTCCGGTTCTGGGCGGACCGCCAGATCTTCCTGCCCGAGGCCGAGGTCTCCCTCGACGAGATCCACGTCCGCCTCCGCCAGACCGCGTTCCTCGTGCCGGGACTCACCCTGTCCGTGCGCGACAGCCGCGGCGAGGAGCCCTCCGAGGAGGAGTTCCGCTTCGACGGGGGCATCTCCGAGTTCACCGACTTCCTCGCCCGCGACGAGGCCGTCTGCGAGGTGCTGCGCCTGCAGGGGGTCGGCCACTTCCACGAGACGGTCCCGGTCCTCGACGACCTGGGCCACATGACCTCCACCGAGGTGCAGCGCGAGCTCACCGTGGACGTGGCGCTGCGCTGGGGCAAGGGCTACGACGCCACCGTCCGCTCCTTCGTCAACGTGATCGCCACGCCGAAGGGCGGCACCCACGTCACCGGTTTCGAGCGGGCCCTGGTGCGCACGGTGAACGAGCAGCTCCGGGAGACCCGCCTGCTCAAGAGCAACGACGCGCCGGTCACCCGCGAGGACATCGTGGAGGGGCTCACCGCCGTGGTGACCGTCCGGGTGCCCGAGCCGCAGTTCGAAGGGCAGACGAAGGAGGTCCTGGGCACGGCGGCGGCCAGCAGGATCGTCTCCCACATCGTCTCCCGGGAGCTCAAGGAGCTCTTCACCAACCCCTCCCGCACGCTCAAGCCGCAGCTGCGCGCGGTCCTGGAGAAGATCACCGCGGCGGCCAAGGCCCGCATCGCGGCCCGTGAGCACCGCGACAACCAGCGGCGCAAGACCGCCCTGGAGAACTCCGCGCTCCCGGCCAAGCTGGTCGACTGCCGCAGCGACGACGTGGACCGCAGCGAGCTGTTCATCGTCGAGGGCGACTCGGCGCTGGGCACCGCCCGAGCGGCGCGCGACTCGGAGTTCCAGGCGCTGCTGCCGATCCGCGGCAAGATCCTGAACGTGCAGAAGGCGTCCGTCGCCGACATGCTCAAGAACGCCGAGTGCGCCGCCATCATCCAGGTCATCGGAGCGGGCTCCGGCCGGTCGTTCGACCTCGAGGCCGCACGATACGGCAAGGTCATCCTGATGGCCGACGCCGACGTCGACGGTGCGCACATCCGCTGCCTGCTGCTGACCCTGTTCCACCGCTACATGCGGCCGCTGGTCGAGGCCGGCCGGGTCTTCGCGGCGGTCCCGCCGCTGCACCGGATCGAGATCACCAACCCGGGGCGGGGCAAGGAGAAGTACGTCTACTGCTACTCCGACGCCGAGCTCCACCGGGTGCTGCGCGACCTCGAGCGGCGCGGCAAGCGGTGGAAGGACCCGGTCCAGCGCTACAAGGGCCTGGGCGAGATGGACGCCGACCAGCTGGCCGAGACGACCATGGAGCCCCGGCACCGGACCCTGCGCCGGGTCCGGATCGAGGACGTCCAGGAGGCCGAGCGCATCTTCGACCTTCTCATGGGCAGCGACGTGGCCCCGCGGCGGGAGTTCATCGTCGGCAGTGCGGCCGAGGTCGACCGCGACCACATCGACGCCTGAGCCGCCTGGAAGGCCGCAGCGGCCTTCCAGGCGAAGCGGGACTCACAGCTCGACCGGCACGAGCTTCCCGGTGCGGACGTCGTAGATGGCGCCGCCGACGGGCAGCCTCTCCGGCAGGAAGGGGCTGGTCCTGATCCTGACCAGGTCGTGGCGGAGCGCGGCGTCCTGGTCGGGGACCGTGTGGAACTCCAGGCTGCGGGTGTCGACGCCGTGCTGGGCGGCGAGTCCGTGCACGTCGTCGTCGGTGACCTTCGACATGCCGCAGTCGGTGTGCGGCATGACCAGCACCCGGTTCACGCCCAGGAGATAGACGGCCAGGACGAGCGTCCGCAGCACGTCGTCGGTGACCCGGGCCCCGGCGTTGCGCAGGATCTTGGCGTCACCGGGCTTCAGGCCGAACACGCCCAGCGGGTCGATACGCGAGTCCATGCAGGTGACGACGGCCAGTCCCCGGGCCGCCTTGCCGGTCAGCTCCGCGTCGGTGAACGCGGCGGAGAACTTCTCGTTGGCGGTCAGCAGGTCGTCGAACGCACTCACAGGCACACCCCTCGGTCAGTGAAATCAACAACGTCGATGATCCCTCATGTCCGTTTCATCGAGGTTTCCGGGGTCCCACTCCCGGTCTTCTCGGCTAAGATCGCGCCATCGCAGATCACTTTAGGTGATGATGCTCTGACGCAAAGTAGAGAATCTCGGGAAGGGCCATGAGCAGAACCGAATCCCTCGCCGGATACCTGCGCACCCAGGCCAGGAAGAAGCTGGACCGCGTGGAGCCCCGTGACGGGGGGCGCAACGCGCGCTCGGCGCTGGCGCTGCTGGACGCGACGGTCTATGTGGAGGCGCTCGGCGAGGACGATCCGCTCCTGACGGCCCTCGCGGACGTCGGATGCTTCGGTCCGGGAGGCGGCGGCGAGTTCCGGCCGGACGAGGAAGTCGCCCGGATCGTCCGTTTCTGGGAGGCCGGTGAGCCGCGGCAGCTGCTGGCGGCCATCAGGTCCGCCCTCCAGGGATCGCCGGCCTGATCGGTCGTGCATGATCCGATGGTCCGGGGGAAGGGAGGTTCCGACCATGTGCAACACCGTCATGAGGTTTTCACCGGTGACGTCCTGGGAGGAACCATGGGAATCGCACGCATGCGGGCCGTCGTCCTCGACTGTCCGGATCCTAATCGCCTGGCCGACTTCTACAGCGCGCTCCTCGACTGGAAGATCACCACGGTCGAGGACGACTGGGTGACCATCAGCGGAGCCGGGGAGTCGGAGCGCATCTCGTTCCAGAAGGCGCCGGACCACCAGCCGCCGGACTGGCCCGATCCCGCCCGGCCCCAGCAACTCCACCTGGACCTGACCGTGGACGACCTCGACGAGGCCGAGGCGGCCGTCCTGGCGCTGGGCGCGGTCAAGCACACGCACCAGCCGGACGAGAGCGGCTCGTTCCGCGTGTATCTCGATCCGGCCGGTCATCCGTTCTGCCTCTGCGTGGCGTGAGGCCGTGACGGGGCTCCCGGGTCGCCTGAGGCGCTTGCGTGCCTTCCACGACCCGGGAGCGCGGATCTAGCCGGCCGCCTGTGGGTCCCGTCCGGCGGCATCGGCGGCGGCGGAGGAGTCCGGCGAGGACCCCAGGGAGCCGCCCACGGCCGCGACCGCGTGGGTGAGGCGGAGGCCGGAGCCGTCCCGGCGGCCGAGTTCTTCGGGGAGCGGGACCGGCTTGCCGGTGGCCGAGACGGCGCGCGCCGGTCCGGGGCCCGCCCAGGCGAGCAGCAGCACGTCCTCGCCCTTGAGGAACCGCTGGGCGCGGACGCCGCCGGTGGCGCGGCCCTTCGCCGGGTATTCGGCGAAGTCGGAGATCTTGACTCCACCGGTCTGGGTGCCGGGCAGCGCGGTGGAGGAACCGGCGATCGTCACGACCCTGGACTCCAGAGCCGGATCCACGGCACCGAACCAGATCACCCGGGCGCCCCCGTCCAGCCGGACGCCGGCCATGCCGCCCGCCGGGCGGCCCTGGGGCCGCACGATGGAGGCGGAGAAGCGCAGGAGCTGGGCGTCGGAGGTGATGAAGACCAGATCGTGCTCCTCGGAGGTCAGCTCCGTCGCACCCACCACGGTGTCGCCGTCCTTGAGCCCGATGACCTCGAAATCGTCGCGGTTGGCCGGATAGTCGGGCACGACCCGCTTGACCACGCCCTGAGCGGTGCCCAGCGCCAGGCCGGGCCCGTCGGGGTCGAGGGAGCCGATGCCCACGACCGTCTCCCCGGGGTTCAGCGCGACGTATTCGGAGACCGGGTGGCCGCCGGACAGGGACGGCGGATCCGACGACGGAGGGAGCGTCGGCAGGTCCACGACCTGGACCCGGATCATCCGGCCCTGGCTGGTGACCACGCCCACCTCGCCCCGGACCGTGCTCCGCACCGCGGAGACCAGCACGTCGTGGGGGGACCGTCCGCCCTCACGGGGCAGCGGAGAGGCGTCGGCCGTACGGGCCAGCAGGCCGGTGGAGGAGAACAGGACCAGGCACGGGTCGTCGGGCACCTCCAGCTCCAGCGGCGCCGCGGTCTTCCGGGGGGCGCCGGAGGCCTCCAGCAGGACCGTGCGGCGGGGGGTGCCGTAGGTCTTGGCCACCTGGGCGAGCTCGTCGGAGACGACCTTGCGCAGCCGGTCCTCCGAGGACAGGATCGCGGTCAGCTCGGCGATCTCCTCACGCAGGGTCTCCTGCTCCCGGTCCAGCTCCAGCTTGTCGTAGCGGGTCAGCCGGCGCAGCGGGGTGTCGAGGATGTAGGCGGCCTGGATCTCCGACAGCTCGTAGGCCGCCATCAGGCGCTCGCGGGCCTGGGCGGAGTCGTCGGAGGAACGGATGACCCGGATGACCTCGTCGATGTTGAGCAGGGCGATGACGAGGCCCTCGACGAGGTGCAGGCGCTCCTCGCGCTTGCGGCGGCGGTGGGCCGAGCGCCGGCGGACCACGTCGAGGCGGTGGTCCACGTAGACCTGGAGCAGCTCGCGCAGCCCGAGCGTGCGGGGCTGGCCGTCGACCAGCGCCACGTTGTTGATGCCGAAGGTCTCCTCCATCGGCGTCAGCCGGTAGAGCTCCTCCAGCACGGCCTCCGGGATGAAGCCGTTCTTGATCTCGATGACCAGCCGCAGGCCGCGGTGGCGGTCGCTGAGGTCCTTCAGGTCGGAGATGCCGTGCAGCTTCTTGGCCGTGACCAGCTCGCGGATCTTGGTGACCACGCGCTCCGGGCCCACGTTGAACGGCAGCTCGGTGACGACGATGCCCTTGCGCCGGGGGCTGACCTGCTCGACCGCGCACCTGGCGCGCATCCGGAAGGTGCCCCGGCCGCGGGCGTAGGCGTCGCGGATGCCGTCCAGCCCGATGATCGTGCCGCCCGTGGGCAGGTCGGGGCCCGGGACGAACCGCATCAGGTCCTCGAGCGTGGCGTCCGGCTTCTTGATCAGGTGGCGGGCGGCGGCGACGACCTCGCCGAGGTTGTGCGGGGCCATGTTGGTCGCCATGCCGACCGCGATGCCGGTGGCGCCGTTGACCAGGAGGTTGGGGAACGCCGACGGCATGACCGTGGGCTCGGTCTCCTGGCCGTCGTAGTTGGGCTTGAAGTCGACGGTGTCCTCGTCGATCGACTGCACCATGGCCATGGCCGCGGCGGCCAGGCGCGCCTCGGTGTAGCGCATCGCGGCGGGCAGGTCGTCGGGGGAGCCGAAGTTGCCGTGCCCGTCGATCAGCGGCAACCGCATGGAGAACGGCTGCGCCATGCGGACCAGCGCGTCGTAGATGGCGGTGTCGCCGTGGGGGTGGAGCTTGCCCATGACGTCGCCGACGACCCGTGACGACTTGACGTGCCCGCGGTCGGGCCGCAGGCCCATCTCGCTCATCGAGTAGAGGATGCGGCGCTGGACCGGCTTGAGGCCGTCCCGGGCGTCGGGCAGCGCGCGCTGGTAGATCACCGAGTATGCGTACTCGAGGAAGCTGGTGCGCATCTCGGCGGAAACGTCGATGTCGACGATCCGCTCTTCGAAGTCCTCGTCAGCGGGGGGTGTGGTCGTCCGTCGGGCCATATCGAACATTGTGCCGAAGAACAAGGGGTGCCCGCGACTTCAACGCCGAAGCCGGCCGCCGCGCCCGGCCGTCATCCGCGGCCGCGGCGGCTCCGCGGGGCGGCCGCGGCCGGGGCCGGGGGACCGGTGCCGCCGGGCGCGGCGCGGACGCCGGTCCTCGTGTCGTCACCCGCGGTCGCGCGGACCGGCGCCGGGCCAGGGCCCGGGGGTGGAGCCCTCGTCCGCGTCACCGGGGACGCCGGTCTTCGTGTCGTAGACCCGGAACCCGCGCGCCCGGTAACTGGCCAGCGCGGCCGGGCCGTCCAGGGAGCAGGTGTGCAGCCACACCCGGCGGGTCGGTTCGCGGTCCGGTCGGCGCTCGGCCAGGTCCCAGGCGCGTGCCGTACCGGCCTCCAGCAGGTGCCCGCCCGCGCCCCTGCCGATCGCCCAGGGCAGGAGGCCGAAGGAGGTGATCTCGACGGCCGCGTCGTCCTGCGGGAGCAGTTCGGCGTATCCGGCGGGGGTGCCGCGGTGGTAGGCCACCCAGGTCTCCACGCCCCGGTCCAGGAAGTCCGCCCACTGCCGCCAGGTCCACGGCAGCCGGTCGGTCCACTGCCAGTCGCCGCCGACGGCGGTGTAGAGGAAACGGCTGAACTCCGGGGAGGGGACCTCGGCGCGCACGATGTCGAGGTCGATCGCCGGGGGCTTGGCGGGTCGCAGGTCCGCGGGGGAGGTCTGCTCGAGATACCAGGTGGTGACGTCCATAGTGAGCCTCATGAAACCACGTCCTCGCCGGTGCCCGTATCCGGATGCAACCGTGTAGATCACACCAAATATCATCCGACGATGCGTGGACATGGACTGAGACGGATGGCCGCGGCCGTGTGCCTGGCGGGCGCACTGACCGGCTGCGGAGTGATCGAAACGGCGGGGAAGGCCGCAGAGGAGGCGATGGCGGACCCGGCCGTGATCACCGAGGACGCGCCGTTCAAAGGATCCCCCTCGGAGGGGTTCGCCGAGGGGATCGCCGGGATCGAGGTCCCGGAGGCCGAGGCCGTGGGACGTTTCCCGGCCAAGGACGTCCGCGCGGCCTACAAGACCAGCAGACGCCTGCTGGAGGCCGCCTACCTCGACGAGCAGAGCCTGCTCGGCGGTAAGCCCGAGGCCTACGCCCGGCTGCTCGACCCCGAGCAGCGCAGGTTCTTCCTGAAGAACCTCGACCACAAGGACGAGAAGAAGGACACCAGGAGCTGGGTGTTCAGCTTCGCGCCGGGGACGACCGAGCTGGTCGGCGACGTCGTCAAGGTGAAGGGGAGGCTCTCCGCGGGGCCGGGCAAGGACAAGGAGGTCGGCCCCCTGCTGGTGGTGACCTACGAGGCGCGGTTCGTCTACGCGGTCCGGCCCGCGGGCAGGACCGGACCCATCGTCCGGGTGATGGCCTACACCAAGTCACGTCACGAGTTCTGGCGGGACGAGCCCGGCGGCAGGCTGCGCCACTGGGAGGGCGAGAGCATCGACGGGCTGACCGCGGGAGTGGAGTGCGACTCTCCCGACCGCTTCCACCGCCCCGATTTCCGGCCCGCAGACGGCGGCAACGGCCGGCTGTACGACGCCTATGCCGACGATCAGAGCCCACTGAGGGAAGGCGAGTGCGCGACGATCGAGGAGGTCTGACCCGCTCGGAGCGCATGCCGTCCGGCCCCGGCCGCCGGGCCCGCCGGACGGCGCCCCCGCTCCGTGGTCACACGGCTGAGGGCGGAGCCCGTACACGGCCGGACGGCGCGACTGGACGAAACCGTCACCGGGACCTGATAGCAATGACCGGTGAGCGAAGAGCAGATGCTGCGCCAGGAGGCCGAGGAGCGCCTGCGGGCGCTCGCCGGAGAGCACGCCCGGCTGCGCGACGACCAGTGGTCGGCGATCAAGGCGCTGGTCATGGACCGGCGCCGGGTCCTGGTGGTGCAGCGCACCGGCTGGGGCAAGTCGGCGGTCTACTTCATCGCCACCGCGCTCCTGCGCGAGCTGGGCGAGGGCCCGACGGTCATCGTCTCACCGCTGCTGGCCCTGATGCGCAACCAGATCGCCGCCGCCGAGCGGGCCGGGATCCACGCGGTCACCGTCAACTCGGCCAACCCCGAGGAGTGGGAGCAGATCTACGGGCAGGTGGCCGAGGGCACGGTCGACGTGCTGCTGGTCAGCCCCGAACGGCTCAACAACCCCGAGTTCCGCGACCAGGTCCTGCCCGAGCTCGCCGAGAGCGCGGGCCTGGTCGTGGTGGACGAGGCGCACTGCATCTCCGACTGGGGCCACGACTTCCGCCCCGACTACCGGCGGCTGCGCACCCTCTTCGAGGAGCTGCCCGAGGGCGTGCCGGTGCTGGCCACCACCGCCACCGCCAACGCCCGCGTCACCCGCGACGTCGCCGAGCAGCTCGGCGAGGAGACGCTCGTGCTGCGCGGACCGCTGGAGCGCGAGAGCCTCCACCTGGGCGTCGTACGGCTCCGCGGCGCCGAGCAGCGCCTGGCCTGGCTCGCCCAGACCCTGCACGAGCTGCCCGGGTCCGGCATCGTCTACACCCTCACCGTGGCCGCCGCCCAGGAGATCGCCTCCTACCTGCGCGAGCAGGGCCACGAGGTGGCCGCCTACTCCGGCCAGACCGAGCAGGCCGAACGGCTCGCCGCCGAGCAGGCGCTGCTCGACAACAAGATCAAGGCGCTGGTCGCCACCTCCGCGCTGGGCATGGGCTACGACAAGCCCGACCTGGGCTTCGTCGTCCACGTCGGCGCGCCGCCCTCGCCGGTCGCCTACTACCAGCAGGTCGGCCGCGCCGGGCGCGGGGTCGAGCGGGCCGAGGTGATCCTGCTGCCCGGTGCCGAGGACCGGGAGATCTGGTCCTACTTCGCCTCGCTGGCCTTCCCCCCCGAGCAGGTCGTGCGCACCGTGCTGGCCGCGCTGGCCGACGGCGGGGTCATGTCCACCGCCGCCCTGGAGAGCCGGGTCGACCTCAGCAGGACCCGGCTGGAGAGCATGCTCAAGGTCCTGGACGTCGACGGCGCGGTGCGCCGGGTCAAGGGCGGCTGGGAGGCCACCGGCGAGCCGTGGGACTACGACGCGGACCGCTACGCCCGGGTCGCCGCCGAGCGCGAGGCCGAGCAGAAGGCCATGCTCGACTACCTCGACACCACCGGGTGCCGCGAGGAGTTCCTCCGCCGCCGGCTGGACGACGACTCCGCCACGCCGTGCGGGCGCTGCGACAACTGCACCGGGACGCACCGCTCGTCCGAGGTCGAGGCCCGCGCGGTCGAGCGCGCCGCCGAGAGCCTGCACCGGCCCGGCGTGGAGATCGAGGCGCGCCGGCAGTGGCCGACCGGGCTGAGCGACCTCAAGGGCCGGATCAAGCCCGAGCTGGGCGCCGAGCCCGGCCGGGTCCTGGGCAGGCTCACCGACATCGGCTGGGGCAACCGGCTGCGCGGGCTGCTGGCCGAGGGCGCCCCCGACGGCCCGGTCCCCGACGACGTGTTCGCCGCGGTGGTCACCGTGCTGTCGTCCTGGGAGTGGGCGCAGCGCCCGGTCGCGGTGGTCGCGGTGCCCTCGGCCACCCGCCCGCTGCTGGTGCGCAGCCTGGCCGAGCGGCTGGCCCAGGTCGGGCGCCTGTCCTACCTGGGCGACCTGGGCTACCGGGCGGGACCGCCCGCGCAGCGCTTCAACAGCGCCCAGCGGGTCCAGGCCATCCGGGCCACGCTCGCCATGCCCTCCGCCCTCGGTGCGGCGGTCGCCGAGGCGGGCGGCCCGGTCCTGCTGGTCGACGACCGCGTCGACACCGGCTGGACCATGACGCTGGGGGCCGCGCTGCTCCGCCACGCCGGAGCCCCGGCCGTGCTGCCCCTCGCCCTGGCGGTGACGAGCTAGCCCGGGCGCGTTACGGTTTCCCCCCATACGGGTCGGCGGCCCGCCCCCATGGCGGGCGGCCCGCCGGACGCCTAGCGTGGCCGGCGTGATCAGCCTCAACGGATTGAGCAAGCGCTACGGCGAGCGGATGGCCGTGGACGACCTGTCGCTGGAGCTGAAGCCGGGCGCGGTCACCGGCTTCCTCGGGCCGAACGGGGCGGGCAAGTCCACCACGATGCGGATGATCCTCGGCCTCGACCGCCCGACGGCCGGCACGGCGCTCGTCGGGGGCGTGCCGTACCACGAGATCCGGCACCCGCTGCGGACGGTCGGCGCGCTGCTCGACGCGCGCGCGGTGCACCCGGGGCGCAGCTGCCGCGCGCATCTGCTGGCGCTGGCGCGCAGCAACGGCATCGCGGGGAGCCGGGTGGAGGAGGTCCTCGAAGCGGTCGGGCTGGCGGACGCGGCGCACCGGCGCGCCGGTGCGCTGTCCCTGGGCATGAGCCAGCGGCTCGGCATCGCGGGCGCGCTGCTGGGCGACCCCGAGGTGCTGATGTTCGACGAGCCCGTCAACGGGCTCGACCCCGACGGCGTGCGCTGGGTGCGCCGGCTGATGCGCTCGCTGGCCGGCGAGGGCCGCACGGTCTTCGTCTCCAGCCACCTGATGAGCGAGATGCAGCTGACCGCCGACCACCTGGTGGTGATCGGCCGGGGCCGCCTGATCAGGGACGCACCGCTGGCGGAGGTCATCGCCGACAGCGCGCTGACCGCCGTGGTCGTCCGCAGCCCGCACGCGGGCGACTTCTCCGTACGGCTCGCCGCCGCCGGGATCCGGGTGGAGCGGTCGGGTGAGAACGAACTGGTCGCCACCGGCGCCGGGATCGAGCGGATCGGCGACCTGGCGTACGAGGCGGGCATCCGGCTGCACGGACTGAGCACGCGCGAGGCCTCACTGGAGCAGGCCTACGAGGAACTGACCGCGGGCAGCGTGGAGTACGGCGCCCGGAAGGAAGGTGTGAACGATGGGGATCGGTGAGCTGGGCCGGGCGGTCGCCGCCGAGTGGACGAAGCTGTGGTCGGTCCGGTCGACCTGGTGGTGCCTGGCGGGCACCGGCGTGCTCATGGTGCTGAGCGCCCTGACGCTGGGCGGGGCCGCGGTGACGGAGATGCTCCGCGACGGTGGGGCGGCGAGTCTCCCGGCGGGCGAACCGGTGGTCTCGGCGACGATCTTCGCCCAGTTCGCGCCGGTCGCGGCGGCGATGCTGATGATCACCTCGGAGTACTCCTCGGGCGGTGTCCGCACCACCCTGCAGGCCGTCCCGGTCCGCGGCCGGATGCTCGCCGCCAAGGCGCTGGTGGCGGCGGCGGTGGCGTTCACGGCGGGAGTGGTGTCCGGTGCGGCGGCGGCGGCGGTCGTCCACGTCGTGCTGTCCGGCGAGCCGTTCGGCGGCCACGTCACCCTGCCGCCCGCGCGGACCGCCCTCGACCTGCTGGGCGTCGGCGTCTTCTTCGCGCTGGTGTCGGTGCTCACGGTCGGCGCGGGAGCCGCGATGCGCAGTGCGGCGGGCACGCTGACCGTGGTGTTCATGCTGCTGATGGGCCTGCCGCTGCTGCTGGCGGCGACCGGTGCGCCCCCGGCGCTGGAGGCGGCGCTGCGCATGCCGCTGTCGGCCGGGCTGGCGTTCATGGGCAGCACCGACAACCCGACCGGCGGCCCCATCCCCTACCCCGCGGGCGAGGGGCTCGCCTGGCTGCTCGCGTGGACGGCGGCGGCGGTGGCGGCGGGCCATGCCGTACTGCGCCGGCGCGACGCCTAGACTCCGCGACCATGTCGGCCGACCGGATCGCGCGCGTGCTGGCGGGGATCGTCACGGGTACGGTCCTGGGCCTCGCCGAGTTGCTCTTCGTCTGCCTGCTCCGGCCCGCGGCCGTGATACCGGCCGCGCGTCCCGCGGTGGGCAGGGCCGCCGCCCGGCTGGTGGCACTGGAACGGGCCCGGCTGGCGCGCCGGCTCGGCCACGGCGCGACGCGGTCCTCCCCGCCCGGAGCCGGTACGACGCGGTCCTCCCCGCCCGGAGCCGGTGCGGCGCGGCCGGGCGCCCCCTCCTCCCCGGCCGCCCGCCGCGGGGCCGACCCGGCGCCGCAGGGCGGCTGGGCCTTCCTGGCCGCGCGCGGCGTGCTCGGGGCGGCCGGCGGATACGTCTGCGCGGTGAGCCTGTTCACCGGCGGGCTCTTCCTCTTCGGCGGGCTGTGGGACCTGGTCTCGGGCGCGTCCGCCTCCGTGCCGCTGGAACTGCCCGGTGTGAAGCTGATCACCAGCGACTGGGTGCTCGGTCTGACGATCGGCACGGTCGCGCTGGCGCTGGCCGCGGCGGCGGTCCTCGCGGTCGACGCCGCCGACCGGCGGCTGGCCGGGCACTTCCTGGGACCGGCCGGGCAGGAGCTGATGCGCAGGCGCATCGCCGAGCTGACCGCGACCCGCTCGGGCATCGTGCGGGCCGTCGACGACGAGCGGCGCAGGATCGAACGCGACCTGCACGACGGAGTGCAGCAGCGGGGCGTGGCGCTGGCCATGCTGCTGGGCCGCGCCCGGCACGCCCCCGACGCCGCCAGGAGCGCCGAACTGGTGGACGAGGCCTACGCCGAGTCCCGCCGGCTGCTGGACGAGCTGCGCAGCGTGGCCTGGCGGATCTACCCGACGGCCCTCGACGAGCTGGGGCTCCAGGCCGCGCTCGCGGGGGTCGCCGAACGGTCGGCCGTGCCGGTGACCGTGCACTACGGACTGGGCGGCAGGCCCGCCTCCGAGGTGGAGACGGCCCTGTACTTCGTGGCCAGGGAGGCGATCACCAACGCGGTCAAGCACGCGGGGGCGCATGACATCCTGGTCGTCCTGACCGAGGACGAGCGGACGGTGAGCGTGGTGATCTCGGACGACGGCTGCGGTGGCGCCGACCCTTCGGGGGGAGGGCTCTCCGGGCTGGCCCGGCGCGTCCGGGCCCTCGACGGCGACCTCGTCGTCGACAGCCCGGCGGGAGGCCCCACCGAGGTCACCGCGAGGCTGCCCAAGGCGGTGCCGTGCGACTGATCCTGGCGGACGACTCGGTGCTGCTCCGCGAGGGCCTGAGCCGGCTGCTCGGCGACGCCGGTCACGAGGTCGTCGCCGCGGTCGGCGACGCGCGGGCGCTGCTCGACGCCGTCGAGCGGCACCGGCCCGACGTGGCCGTCGTCGACGTGCGGATGCCGCCGACCCATACCGACGAGGGGCTGCGGGCGGCGCTGGAGATCCGCGAGCGGCGGCCGGAGGTCGGCCTGCTCGTGCTGTCGCAGTACGTGGAGAGGACCTACGCGGCCGCGCTCCTGGCCGGGTCCGCCACGGGTCTGGGCTACCTGCTCAAGGACCGGGTCTCGGAGGTGGCCGACTTCCTCGACGCGCTCGAGCGCGTGCACGCGGGCGGCGCCGTCTTCGACCCCGAGGTGGTCCGCCGGCTCCTCGCCCGGACCGCCCGCGCCGACCCCCTGAGCAGGTTGAGCGGGCGCGAGGCGGAGGTCCTGGAGCACCTGGCGCAGGGCTTCGTCAACGCGGCGATCGCCGCCCGCCTGCACGTCTCGCTGAGCACCGTCGAGAAGCACGTCAACGCCATCGTGGACAAACTCGACCTGCCGCGGGACCCCGACTACAACCGGAGGGTGCTGGCGGTCCTGCGCTATCTCGGCGGCTGACCGGCGGCCCGTCGCGCGGCCGCCCGACCGGTCAGAGACCGGTCAGAGGCGGGGACGGGCGCCGAGGTGGGCGATGGCCTTGGCGGCCAGGCGGTTGCCCGCGGCGAGGGCCTCGGCCGGGGGCTTGCCCTCGAGCCAGGCCGGCAGGAAGCCCGCGGTGAACGCGTCACCGGCGCCGGTGCCGTCGACCACGCGCTCCACGGACTCGGCGGAGGCCCGGACGGGTTCGCTGCGGCTGTTGGAGTACCACAGCGAGCCCTCGTCGTTGAGCTTGATCACGACCTGGGGGAACCAGGCGGTGAGCACCTTGGCGGCGGCGGCCGGATCGTCGCGGCCGGTCAGGACCTTGGCCTGGTCGGCGTTGGCGAACAGCAGCTTGGCGTTCTGGGTCCACTCCAGGAACGGCTCGGCGCCGGTGCGCTCCAGCGGGGCCGAGGAGGCGCAGTCGACCGAGACGGTCATCCCGGCGCGGCCGGCCATCTCCAGGGCCGCCAGCCCGGCCTCGCGGGAGCCCTCGTTGATCAGGGTGTAGCCCGACAGGTGGAGGTGGCCGCCCTGGGCGAACAGGTCGCGGGGGAGGTCCTCGGGGGACAGGGCCGCGTTGGCGCCCGGGTCGGAGAGCATGGTGCGCTCGCCCTTGTGGGTGACGAGCACCACGCAGGTGCCGGTGGGGCGCTCGGGGTCCATGACGAGGCGGGCGTCGACGCCGTACCCCATGAGCTCCATGTCGCGGTTGCGGCCGGTGATGTCGGCGCCGCGGCGGCCGATGAAGGCCACCTCCGCGCCCTCCACCGCCAGCCAGGAGGCGATGTTGGCCCCCGACCCGCCGCCGTGCATCGTGACCACGGCCGGTG
Source organism: Planomonospora antibiotica (assembly GCF_014647955.1). Lineage (NCBI taxonomy): Bacteria > Bacillati > Actinomycetota > Actinomycetes > Streptosporangiales > Streptosporangiaceae > Planomonospora > Planomonospora antibiotica. The sequence continues at coordinate 173,426 of NZ_BMQE01000008.1, forward strand.
TGTCGCTGGCCCGGGCCAGCGGATAGCGAGCCCGCGCGACCGCGTCGGTCATGAGATCGCCCACCACGACCACCCGCGTCATGATGTCCACCGCCTTGTGACTTCGATGCCGAACGTGCTTAGGGGACCGCGAAAAACCTAACAGTTCCCGGCCTGGATGGGAGGGCCGGATCGGACACGGGACCGCAGTCGATGCACAAGCGTTGCGCTAACCCACCCGGCTGGTCCGACATGTGGGATTCGCGTCTACCCTCGGGACTGTGGAGGCTCAATATCCCGCCCACTGGGAGGCGGACGTCGTCCTGTCCGACGGGGGCACCGCGCACGTGCGCCCGATCCGGCCCGCCGACGCCGACCGGCTCAGGACCTTCTACTCCCGGCTGTCCGAGGAGTCGATCTACTTCCGCTTCTTCGGCCCCCGCCCCCGCCTGTCGGACCGGGAGGTGACCCGCTTCACCAACGTCGACTACGTGGACCGGGTCGCGCTGATCGCGACGATCGGCACCGAGATGGTGGCCGTGATCCGCTACGACCGGATCGACGCGGAGGAGGCGGAGGTGGCCTTCCTCGTCGAGGACGCCCACCAGGGCCGCGGCGTCGCCTCGGTCCTGCTGGAGCACCTGGCCGAGACCGCGCGCGAGAACGGCATCGCCCGGTTCGTCGCCGACGTGCTGCCCGCCAACCAGAAGATGATGGGCGTGCTCAAGCAGGCCGGCTACACCGCGCAGAGCCGCTTCGCCGACGGCGTGGTGCGGATGACCCTCGACCTCACCCCGACCGAGACCTCCCAGGCGGTGACCGCCTCCCGCGAGCACCGGGCCGAGGCCCGCTCCATCGAGCGGCTGCTGACCCCGGGCTCGGTGGCGGTGGTCGGCGCGGGCCGGGAACCCGGCGGCGTCGGCCAGACCGTGCTGCGCAACCTGCTCGGCGCGGACTTCACCGGTCCGGTCTACCCGGTCCACCGCGAGGCGCGGGCCGTCGCGGGGGTCCGGGCCTACCCGAGCGTGACGGCCATCGACGGCGAGGTGGACCTCGCGGTGCTGGCCGTACCGGCCGACGGGGTGATCGACGTCGTCAAGGAGTGCGCGGAGAAGGGCGTGCGCGGGCTGATCGTGGTCTCCTCCGGCTTCGGCGAGACCGGCCCGGAGGGGCGGGCCCGGCAGGACGAGCTGGTCCGCATCGCCCGCGCGTACGGCCTGCGCGTCGTCGGCCCCAACTGCCTCGGCATCGCCAACACCGACCCCGCCGTCCGGCTGAACGCGACCCTCGCCGCGACCGTCCCCGGCCGGGGCCGGGTCGGCTTCTTCAGCCAGTCGGGCGCGCTGGGCACGGCGCTGCTGCAGCGGGTCGCCCAGCGCGGCATGGGCATCTCCTCGTTCGTCTCCGCGGGCAACCGCGCCGACGTGTCCGGCAACGACCTGCTGCAGTACTGGGAGGAGGACGCCGCCACCGACGTGATCCTGCTCTACCTGGAGTCGCTGGGGAACCCGCGCAAGTTCGCCCGGCTGGCCCGGCGCATCTCCCGGCGCAAGCCGATCGTGGTGGTCAAGAGCGGCGGCACCACCCAGGGCGTGCCCACCGGCCACGCCGCCCAGGTGCTCGGCCTGCCCGACACCGCGCTCAGCGCGCTGTTCGAGCAGGCGGGCGTGATCCGGGTGGACGACCTGATCCAGCAGTTCGACGTGGCCCAGCTCCTGGCCCACCAGCCGCTGCCCGCCGGGCCGCGGGTCGGCCTGGTCGGCAACTCCGACGCGCTGGCGCTGCTGGCCGTGGACGCGTGCGCGCGCGCGGGACTGGAGCCCCGGCCGCCGGTGAACCTCGGCGCGCGTGCCGGGGCCGCCGAGTTCGGCGCGGCCCTGGCCGCCCTGCTCCCGGAGGTGGACGCCGCGGTCGCGATCTACATGCCGCCGATCCCGGGCCGGGCCGCGGAGGTCGCCGCGGAGCTGCTGCGCGTCGCGCGCGAGGGCGGCAAGCCGGTGCTGGCCACCTTCGAGGGGCAGCTCGGCATGCCCGCGGAGCTGCGGGTCGGCGCGGAGGTGCCCGAGCGGGGCTCCATCCCGTCCTACGCGGCGCCCGAGGAGGCGGTCCGGGCCCTGGCCCACGTCGTGCGGTACGCGCGCTGGCGGGAGCGTCCCGCCGGCGTGCCGGTGGAGGAGCCCGGCGTCGACGCCGCCGCCGCGCGGGGGCTCGTCGAGCGGCTGCTGGCGGCCCCCGCGGACGCCCCGCCCGCGGGGGCCGCGGAGAGCCGGGCGGTCCCGGCGGCGGCCGCCGGGGAGGGCGCCGAGCGGGTCCTCTCCGAGGCGGAGGTCGCGGAGCTGCTGGCTCACTACGGGCTGACGGTCTGGCGCGCCGAGGTGGTCGCCTCGCCGGAGGCGGCCGTGGACGCGGCCGAGCGGCTGGGCTGGCCGGTGGTGCTCAAGGCCGCCGACCCGGAGGCGGCCAAGCGGGCGGGGACGGTCCGGCTCGGCCTGGCCGGCCCGGACGGGGTGCGCGACGCCTTCGCCGACCTGCTCCGCCAGCTCGGTCCCGACGCGGTGCTCGCCGTGCAGCGCATGGTCCCGCAGCCCGCGGTGCCGACCGTGGTGAACGTCGTGGAGGACCCCGGGTTCGGCGCCGTCGTCTCCTTCGGGCTGGGCGAGGTGACGGCCCGGCTGCTGCGGGACGAGGCCTACCGGCTGGCCCCGCTGACGCGCGAGGACGCGGCCGAGCTGGTCGAGTCGCCGCGCGCGGCGCCGCTGCTCTTCGGCGAGTACGGTTACCCGCCGGTGGCGGTCGAGGCGCTGGAGGAGCTGCTGGTCCGGGTCGGCAGGCTGGCCGACGACCTCCCCGAGGTGGCCGGGCTCGACCTCGACCCGGTGCTGGTGGGGGAGTCGGAGGTCGTCGTGCTGGGGGCCCGCGCCGTACTGCGCCATCCCGGCGGGCCCCGTCCCGACGGGGGGCCGCGGCGGCTCAGCTGAGGGTCACCCGAGGGGTGCCGCGGCGCTCGGGGTGAAACAGACGCCCGGGACAGGGCAGGATGGACCCATGAGGGAAACCCGACTCTCGACCGCGGGCCTGCGCGAGGCCATCGACCGCAGTGGCTACTACCCCGACCTGGTGGCCGACGCCGTCGAATCCGCCCTGGGCAAGGAGCAGGTGGACGCCTACGTGGTGCACCACGAAGCCACCTTCGACCCCGCCATGGAGGTGCGCCGGCACGTCACCGTCCTGGTGCTCTCCCCCACCCGCCTGCTGGTCTGCCACACCGACGAGCACCCGGCGGTGGAAGGAGTCTCGGCGTCCCACGCCTCCACGACCACCGAGGCCGTGCTCCTGCGCCGGATCCAGTCCGTGGCCGTCACCCGCGTGGTCCCCGATCCCGCCTCCTACGTCCCGGGCGTGCCTCCCACCGAGGTCACGCTCACCATCGGCTGGGGGGCGATCTCCCACATCGACCTGGAGCCGGCCGCCTGCGGCGACGAGAACTGCGAGGCCGACCACGGCTACACCGGCGCGGTCACGGCCGACGACCTCTCCCTGCGGGTGAGCGAGGCCGCCGACGGCCCCGAGGCCGTCTCCCACGTGCTCGCCTTCGCCAAGGCGCTGTCGGAGGCCACCGCCCGCGCCGCCGCCTCGTGAGCCCCCTCGTCCCGGCGTACGGCGAGGCGTCGCTGGCCGACCTGTCCTCCTCGCTCCTGGCCGTGCTGGGGATGGACGGCGCCAACCCGCTGGGGCTCGCCCCCGCCGACCGGGTGCTGCTCTTCCTCGTCGACGGCCTGGGCGCGGAGCTGCTGCGGGCCCATCCCGAGGCGGCGCCCTTCCTGTCGTCGCGGGCGGGCCGGACGCTGACCGCGGGCTTCCCCGCCACCACGGCGACCAGCCTGGGCACGCTCGGCACCGGCCTGCCGCCGGGCGAGCACGGCATGCTGGGCTACCAGCTGGCCGTCCCCGGAGCGGGCTACCTGTTCAACTGCCTGCGCTGGACCGCGTTCGGGCCGCTGATCGCGCCCGAGGAGTGGCAGCCCACCACGACCGTCTTCGAGCGCGCCGCCGCGGCCGGGATCAGCGTCAGCTACGTCGCCCCGGCCCAGTTCGAGGGCACCGGCTTCAACCAGGCCGTCTACCGGGGCGTCCGCTTCGTGGGCGCCGACGCGGTCGACGACCGGGTCGAGGGGGTCCGCCGGGCCCTGGCCGAGCCCCGCGCGCACGTCACCGTCTACTACGGCGACCTCGACGCCGCCGGCCACATGCGCGGCTGGGGCTCCCCCGAGTGGCTCGACCAGCTGGCCCGGGTCGACCGGATGGCCGAGCGCCTGGCCGAGACCCTCCCGCCCGGGTCGGCGATGTACGTCACCGCCGACCACGGCATGGTCAACGCCACCGACCGGATCGACGCCGACGCCGTCCCCGCCCTGCGCGAGGGCGTCGCCCTGCTGGGCGGCGAGGCCAGGGCCCGCCACGTCTACGCCGCGCCGGGGGCCGCCGGAGCCGTGCTGGAGTCCTGGCGGGGCGTCCTGGGGGAGGCGGCCTGGGTGGCCTCCCGGGAGGAGGCGGTCGAGTCCGGCTGGTTCGGTCCCCGCGTCCGCCCGGAGTGGCTGCCCAGGATCGGCGACGTGGTCGCCGTGCCGCGGGCCGGGACCGTCGTCGTCGCCTCGGTCGCCGAGCCCCTGGAGTCGTCGTTCACCGGCTACCACGGCTCCCTGACCCCCGCCGAACAGTACGTCCCGCTCCTGGAGGTGAGCACCCGGTGAGCCCGCTGATCACTCCCGGAGACCTGGCCGCGCTGCCTGCGGCGTCCGTCCTCGACGTGCGCTGGGCGCTCGGCGGCCCGCCCGGGATCGAGTCCTACCGGCAGGGGCACGTCCCCGGCGCGGTCTTCTGCGACCTGGAGGCCGACCTGGCCGCGCCCCCGGGCCCGGAGGGACGCCACCCCCTGCCGGAGGCCGGCCGCTTCCAGGACGCGATGCGCCGCCTCGGCGTCTCCGGCTCCCGGCCCGTCGTGGTCTACGACGACGCCGGCTCCACGGCCGCCGCCCGGGCCTGGTGGACGCTGCGCTACTTCGGCCATCCCGACGTCCGGGTCCTCGACGGGGGCCTGCGCGCCTGGACCTCCGAGGGGCGTCCCGTCTCGGCCGAGGCGCCGGAGCCGCCGCCCGGTGACTTCACCGCCCGTCCGGGGGGCATGCCCGTGCTCGACGCCGACGCGGCCGCGGAGCTGGCCGCCGACGGGATCCTGCTGGACGCCCGCGCCGCCGAGCGCTACCGGGGGGAGGTCGAGCCGGTCGACCCGGTCGCCGGACACGTGCCCGGGGCGGTCAGCGCCCCCACGACGGAGAACCTCGACCCGTCCGGGCGTTTCCACCTGCCGCACTTCCTGCGGGAGAGGTTCAACACCCTCGGCGCGGTGCCCGGCCTGGCGGTGGGGACCTACTGCGGTTCCGGCGTGACGGCCGCCCACCAGGTCCTGGCGCTGGAGGTCGCGGGCATCCCGGCCTCCCTCTACGTCGGGTCCTGGTCCAACTGGGTGGCCGACCCCTCCCGGCCGGTCGCCACCGGCTGATCCCCGTACCCGAAGCAGGCGAACCCGGCCGTCCCCGTCCGCCCGGCCGCCGCGGCCAGCGCCGCCGCGGGCGGGCGCCCGGCGGCCAGCAGGCCGTGGAAGACCGTCATCAGCGCCAGGGTCTCGTCGTCGCGCACCGGGACCAGACCCGCCACCACGCACCGCGTGCCCGACGACAGGAACGCCCCCGCCAGGCCCAGCGGCGTCCCGTCGGCGGGGGCGTGCGCCATCCCCGCGTCGCACGCCGACAGCACCACCAGCTCCGGCGGCGTGCGGATCCGGAGCAGGTCGTAGGCCATGAGCCGGCCGTCGTCGAGATCGATGCCGGACAGCAGCGGGCTGCGCGCGCTGAACGTCCCATGGGCCGCCAGGTGCGCCACGCCTGCCCGTTCCAGCGCCGCCAGGACCGCGTGCCGGGCCGCGGGGACCAGCTCGGTCCCCGGACGGCGGGCGGCCACCATGCGGACCTCCGCCTCGGCGCAGCGCAGCCCGGGGCCGGCCACCGCCGCGGTCCCTCCGCCCGTGCCTCCCTCCGGGGGTACGGCGCGCCACGCGGCCAGCCAGGCGGAGACGCTCGGCGCGACGGTCACCGGCCGGTCCGCGTTCGACGGGAGCACCGGCCAGGGCAGGATGTGCAGCGGCCCGGCGGGCACGATCACCAGCGGCCGGTCGCCCAGGCGGGGGAGCAGCGGGCCGAGGAGCAGCCGCTCCACCGCCGCAGCCTCCGCGGTCAGGCCTGGCGCGTCCCCGTCGAGCAGGTGCCTGCGGCGCAGGCCGTACCGGAGCCGGACGGTGGCCTCGGCGGCGGCCGCGAGGGAGCCCAGGCGGCGCAGCAGGACCCTGTCGGGGGTGACCGCGACGACGGCCAGCTCGTCGCCGTGGCGGACGAACTCGACCAGCGCGGCCCCGCCCAGCGCCGCGCGCAGCTCCTCCGGACCGGGTACGGCGCCGCGACCCGCTTCCACGGCCCTCCGAACGCCCCGGGGCATATCCGCGGGTGACGGATCCCCGCACTCCACGCTCTCCGCGCCCGCCGGGTCCCGGCAGTCTGCGATCCCCGTGCGCACCGGGCCCCGGCCCTCGGAGGCGCCTGCGGTGCCTGCGAAGCCCTCGAGGCCCACGGCGCCGCCGGTGGCCGCCCGCCACCGCTCCGCCCAGGCCAGCACGGTCCGGGCCCGGCCGGTCCGGAGGGCGAGGGCCAGGCCCAGCGCCGCCAGCGGCTCACTCCGGCGGGCGGCGCGGACGCGCTCCAGGGGGTCCGGCGACCGGACCGCGTCCGCGCCGGCGGCCGCCAGCCCCGCCCGGGCCGCGGCGAGCGCTCCCCGCCGGTCGCCCGCCGCGGCTCGGCGCAGCGCGGTCGCGTGGTGGGCGGCGGGGCCGGGACCGGCAGAGGCCAGGAGGGCGAGCAGCCCCTCGGCGGTGCGTTCGTCGCCCAGCCGGAGCGCGAGTTCGGCGGTGACGAGCCGCAACGGCGCCGACGGGTGGCCCGCGCCGTCGAGCCCGGCCGCGCACGCCAGCATCTCGGCGACCAGCCGGTCTCCCGCGACGGGGTCGGCGGCCTCACCGAGTCCCAGCCGCGCGCGGAGCGCGATCTCGGTGGCGAGCGGGACCAGGAGCGCGCGCTCCTGGCGGATCAGCCCGGCCCGGGCCGCCTCGGCGCTCCGCAGGGCGCGCCGCGGATCACCGGTGGCCAGCTCGACCCGGGCGAGCATCAGGCGCGCCTCCGCGAGGGCCGTCTCCGCGCCCGCCGCCTCCAGTTCCGGCACCGCCTGGTCCAGCAGCACCCGCGCCTCACCGGGCAGCTGGGCCGAGACCAGGGCCTCGGCCAGGTCGCAGCGGACGGTGGCCAGCCGTTCCGGATAGTCGGACAGGATCCGCTCCGCCCGCCGGTAGGCGGTGAACGCCGCGGGCAGGTCACCGCGCCGGGCGGCGAGGAACGGCAGGTTGCCCTCCGCCAGCGCGAGCACGTGGTGCAGCCCGGCGGCCCCGGCCAGCCCGGCGCTCCGCGTCAGATCGGCTTCGGCCGCCGCGAACTCCCCGAGGTACACGCGGGCGAGCCCCCGGTTCAGCGTCGCCCCGGCCAGGAAGGCGGGGTCCTCGCCGAGCACGCCCTCGGCGCGGTCGCAGTGGCGGACCGCCTCGTCGTAGCGGCCCAGCCGGACCAGGGCCGAGGCCCGGTTCACGCCGAGCCTGCCCGCCTCGACCGGGGTGAGGTACGGCTCGGCGTCCGCCGCGATCGTCAGGGCCTCGGCCGGGTGGCCGAGTTCGGTCCTGACGTGGACGAGGGAGAGCCGGGCCTGCGCGGCGCGGTGGGGCAGACCGGCGGAGAGCGCGATCCGTTCGGCGCGGCGCAGGTGCTCCTCGGCCAGGTGCAGGTCGCCCAGCTCGCGCGCGGCCAGCGCCAGCGCGCGGTGTGCGACCGCGGCGGCCTCCTCGCGGGCCCCGGCGTCCAGGACGGTGCGGGCCAGCGCGCGGGCCCGGCCGGGATCGCTGCCGGAGAGGCGGACCGCCTGCTCGGCCGCGGCCACGGCATCGGTGACGGTGTCCGTGACGATGACCGCCGCGGCATCGGTGGCGGTGTCCGTGGCGGGGTCGGCATCGGTGGCGGGGACGGTTTCGGCGGCGGCGTCCGAGGTGACGGCCTGGTCCGGGACCGGGCTCTCCCGGACGGCGGTTTCCGACATGGCGGGCAGGCCGATGGGAGCGGCGGTCATTCAGGCCGGATCCGGGTCCAGCTGGTGGCGACGGGCGGATGACCCGGGCGGTGGCACACCACGCTGAACCAGCCGGGAGGCAGGCCGACGACGGCGAACTGCCCCGTGGGGGAGAGCTCGCGCGACTCGGTCAGGCAGGGGGTGCGGACCTCCGCCCGCGCGCCCGCCCCCGGGGGAGGGCAGACCCGCCCGGCCAGGTCGACCAGGCCCCCCGAGGAGTCGACGTCCAGATCGACGGTGAGCCCGTCCGCGCCGAAGCGGAGCAGGCGGGCCCGTCCGGCGGAGCGGATGCCGGAGGGCGCCGGCACGGCCAGCGGCCGGGCCGTGGCGGCGCCGGGGAGCCGCAGGCGGAAGGCCGCCCGGGCGGTGGCCGTGACCTCGTCGGGCACGGGGTCGTGCCCCGAGGCCAGGCGGAGGGCGGCGATCAGGGACTCGTCGTCGGAGGAGGAGCCGGAGGAGGAGGGAGAGCGCGTCATGACGCCGCCTCCTGCGGGACGAGCAGGGAGCGGAGCCGGTCGAGGCAGCGGCGCCGGGTCGGGCCGTAGCTGCCGGTGGGCATGCCCAGGCGTCCGGCCAGCTGGTGGACGCCCGCGTCGGGGGCCGCGGCCATGAGGCGGAACAGCGACCGGCAGGGCTCGTCCATGCTCTCGACGGCCCGCCACAGCCGGCGGCCCTCGTCGGCGGTCAGCACGGCCAGCACCGGATCCGCGGAGTGCCCGGCGCCGACCGGATCGATGGGCTCGACCGGTTCCGCGGTCAGCTGCTCGCCCCGGGTCCGCCTCAGCAGGAGGGCGGCCTCGCGCCTGGCCGTGGTGCACAGCCACGAGGAGATCCGCTCCGGATCGCGGATGCCGGGCAGGCTCTCGACCAGCCGCAGCCACGTCCCCTGCACGACGTCGGACGCGTCCGCCGCACTCAGGCCGTGGGCGCGGACCACGGACCAGACCAGGGGGCCGAAGTGCTTGACCACCACGTCCCAGGCGTCCTGGTCACCCGCCAGCACGGCCTCGATCGTGTGCTGGTCGACCACCGGCGCCTCCGTCCCCGCCGGGCACCCGGAGTGCCCGCCTGATCACTTCGGGTGGAGACTTTACCTCGGGAGGGGGACGGCGGTCCCCAGATCGGAGATCTTCCGGGTGCTCCGCGGGTCGAGGACGCGCGCCACGGCCTCCTTCGGCGCCACGTCCCGGGCGGCCGCGGCGACGGCCCCGGCCACCACGGCGGCGGCGAAGGAGGTGCCGCTCCAGCGCGCGTAGCCGCGGAAGGCCCCGTACTCCAGGAAGGCGCTGGTCAGCCACTCGCCCCGGGCGCAGGCGTCCACCCACGGGCCGTAGGCCGAGAAGGGCGCCCGGTCCTCCTCCGCGGCGTCCAGGGCGCCCACGGCGACCACCTCCGGCAGCGCGGCGGGCCAGAACGGGCGGTCCGAGGCGGTGTTGCCGGCGCAGGCGACCACCGCCGTGCCGGCCAGCCCGCCCAGGGCCGCCTCCACCAGAGGGGAGGGCCGGTCGTCGAAGGTGTGGCAGCCGAAGGAGAGGTTGAGCACCTGCGGCGGGTCGTCGCGGAGCCGGGCCAGCGCCCGCAGCAGCCCCGCCTCGTCGCCGACGCCGCGCCCGTCCAGCACCTGGAGGGGGCGGAGCCGGGCTCCGGGGGCCGATCGCAGGACCAGTCCGGCGACGAAGGTGCCGTGCCCCGCCTGGGCGTCCAGCACGCCGTCGCCGTCCGCGTCGGGAGCCTCGCCGAGTTCGCGCCGCCGCTCCAGGAACCAGGGGCTCTTCTCCCACCACGGGTGCGCGGTCAGGCAGGTGTCGAGCACCGCCACGGTCACGGGGGCCTCGTCCGGGGGTGAGGGAGGGAGGGGCGCGGACGCCGGGGCGGCCGGGAAGGGGCGGGACGCCGGTCCGCCGAAGAAGAGGGGCTGGCCCATCAGGATGTGGTTGGGGGAGGCCCGGTGGCCCCGGTCCCGGACCGCGGCCGTCAGGTCGCAGACGTCCACGCCGGGCGAGAGCCGTATCCGGAAGACCCCGTCGGCCTCCGCCGCCGCGGCGGTCCACCGGGAGACGGCCTCCATCCCGGCCGCGTCGGTGAGCAGCTGACCCGCCCTGATCAGGGCGGGCGAGCCCGGGACGGGTTCGACCCGCACGATGTCGGCGTCCATCTGGTCCTCCGGTGTCGGCCACCGCGTCGGTGGAAATCCTCTTCTCCGACCATGCCCTACGCGGATCGCGGGGGAGTGGAAGCGGGGATTTCTTTCCGCCGGCCCCGTCTTCCGAGGCGCTCCCGGACGGGAACACCAGATCGACTTCGGCGGTGGTCACGGTAATGCATTCGCAAAGCCGGGTAAAGAAACGGGACGGACTCCTCGGATCGAAACGGTACGGCCCGCCCGCCGCGGTACGAGAGACACTCGCGTCGCACCATCTCGGCATGACCCCCCTCTGGTGCGACGTCGCGACCGACGGTAGTCTCTCCTACAGTCACTTGTGATCATCCGCGCACGAGGCCGTTGGGGAAGGCGCACCTCGTACGAAACGGGAGGTCCGGTGTCTGCTCGTGGCGTGCTTTACGTCCACTCGGCTCAGCCCGCGCTGTGCCCTCATATCGAATGGGCGGTCGCGGGTGTCCTTGGCGTGCCCGTAGACCTGACGTGGACGCCGCAGCCCGCCGCGCCGGGCCATGTGCGCGCACAGGCCGAGTGGGAGGGGCGGGTGGGGACGGCCGCGGCCATCACCTCCTCGCTGATGGGCTGGCAGAGGATCCGCTTCGAGGTCACCGAGGACGCCTCCCCGGGCTCCGACGGGTCCCGCCACGCCTACACTCCGACGCTCGGCGCCTTCACGGCGGTGATCGGGGCCACGGGCGACATCCTCGTGCCCGAGGACCGGCTGCGCTCCGCCATGCTGCTGGCCCGCCAGGGCCGGGTGGTCCTGGAGGAGGAGCTGGACCGGCTGCTCGGCAAGCAGTGGGACGAGGAGCTCGAATCGTTCCGCTACGCCGGAGAGGGCGCCCCGGTCCGCTGGCTGCACGCCGCCGTCTGAGGCCGGAGCCGCCGGACGTCCTCCTGCTCCCGCGCCTCACCCGCACCTCATCGGTCCCTGGAGCGCTCCGGAGGCGTTCCGCCGTGCCGGGGTGACCGTCCGCCGGGCCGGTGCCGCCCGGTGGGGAACGCCGACGGCCCCGCACGGATCGCTCCGTGCGGGGCCGTCGGCCGTCAGCGGTGTTACAGGGGGATGTTGCCGTGGGCGCCGCGGGCGGGAGTGGCCTGGGCGATGATCCTGGCGATGGCGCCGCGGGTCTCCTCGGGCTTGATCACCTCGTCCACCACGCCGAGCTCGATGGCCCGGTCCAGGCCGCCCGCGAGGACCTCGTGCTCCTCGGCGAGCCGCGCCTCCAGGGCCGAGCGCTCCTCCTCCGGAGCCGCCGCGATCTCGCGGCGCTTGAGGATGCGCACCGCGGCCAGCGCGCCCATCACCGCCACCTGGGTGGTCGGCCAGGCGAACACCTTGGTCGCGCCCAGGGAACGGGAGTTCATCGCGATGTAGGCGCCGCCGTAGGCCTTGCGGGTCACCAGGGTGACCCTCGGCACGGAGGCCTCGGCGAAGGCGTGCAGCAGCTTGGCGCCGCGGCGCACCACGCCGTCGTGCTCCTGGCCGACCCCGGGGAGGTAGCCGGGGACGTCGACCAGCACGATCAGCGGCACTCCGAAGGCGTCGCACATGCGCACGAAGCGGGCGGCCTTCTCGGCGGAGGCGGAGTCCAGGCAGCCGCCCAGCCGCATGGGATTGTTGGCGATCACCCCGACGGTCCGGCCCCCGAGGCGGCCCAGCGTGGTGACGATGTTCGGCGCCCACTTGGGGTGCAGCTCCACCCCGGGCTCGTCCAGCAGCCCCTTGACGAGGGGCTTGACGTCGTAGGCGCGGCGGGCGTTCTCGGGCAGCAGGCCGGAGAAGTCGACCTCCTCGACCTCGGTGCGGACCCGGCCCTGGTGCCCCAGGAGCACGGCCAGCCGGCGGGCCTGCAGGTAGGCGTCGGTCTCGCTCTTGGCGACCACGTGCACGACGCCGCTGCGCTTGCTGTGCGGCTCCGGGCCGCCGAGCGCGGCCATGTCGATCTGCTCACCGGTGACGCTGCGCACCACGTCGGGCCCGGTGACGAAGATGCGGCCCTCCTGGGCCAGGATCACGATGTCGGTCAACGCCGGGCCGTACGCCGCGCCGCCGGCGGCGGGGCCGACGACCACGGAGAGCTGCGGGACCACGCCGGAGGCGCGGGTCATCGCGGCGAACACGCGGCCGACGGCGTGCAGGGACTCGACGCCCTCGGCCAGGCGGGCGCCACCGGAGTGCCACACGCCGACGACCGGGACCCGCTCGCGGACCGCGACGTCGTAGGCGTGCACGATGTGCTCGCAGCCCTCGCTGCCCATGGCGCCGCCCTGGACGCGGGCGTCGCTGCAGAACACGACGACGGGCACGCCCTCCATGCGGCCCATCGCGGCGAGCACGCCGCTGCGGTCCACCGGCGTGATCAGCCGGATCGACCCCTCGTCGAGGAGGGCGGCCAGGCGCACCTGGGGATCGCGGGGATCGGCGGCCTCCTCGGCGGCCTTGGCGCTCTCGGGGACCCCGGTGCCTTCGGCGGATCTGTTCTCGAGCACAGTCATGGCGGGCTCCTGTCAGAGGCTGGTGAAGGCGACGGCGACGTCGTGTCCGCCGAACCCGAAGGAGTTGTTGATCGCGGCGATCTGACCGTCCGGCAGCTTGCGCGGGGCGCCGAGCACGAGGTCCACCTCGATGCCGTCGTCGAGGTCGTCCACGTTGATGGTGCCGGGGGCGATCCGCTCGTGCAGCGCGAGGACGGTGAAGACCGACTCGATGCCGCCGGCACCGCCGAGCAGGTGGCCGGTCATCGACTTGGTGCCGGTCACCAGCGGGTGGCCGCCGATGACCTCCTTGATCGCGACGGTCTCCACCACGTCCCCCGCGGGGGTGGAGGTGGCGTGCGCGTTGACGTGCTTGATGTCCTGGCCGGTGAGGCCGGAGTTCTCCAGGGCCCGGCGCATGGCCAGCATGACCCCTGCTCCGGTCGGCTCCGGCTGCGCGATGTGGTGGGCGTCGGCCGAGTAACCGACGCCCGCGGCGACGGCGTAGACCTTGGCGCCGCGGGCCCGGGCGTGCTCCTCGGACTCCAGCACGACGATGCCCGCGCCCTCGCCGAGCACGAACCCGTCCCGGCTCCTGTCCCAGGGGCGGGAGGCGCCCTGCGGGTCGTCGTTCCGGGTGGACATGGCGCGCATCGCGGCGAACGATCCGATGTTCAGCGGGTGGATGGCCGCCTCGGTGCCACCGGCCACGACCACGTCGGCCCGGCCCGAGCGGATCATCTCGATGGCGTAGCCGATCGACTCGGCGCCGGTGGCGCAGGCGCTGACGGTGGCGTGCACGCCGGCCCGGGCCCCGACCTCGATGCCGATCCAGCCCGCGGGGCCGTTCGGCATCAGCATCGGGACGGTGAACGGCGAGAGCCGCTGCCAGCCCTTCTCCTTGAAGGTGTCGTAGGCGGCGAGGATCGTGGTGATGCCGCCGATCCCGCTGCCCACGACGACGCCGAGCCGCTCGGCGTCGACCTTCTCGATCGCGGCGTCGGCCCAGGCCTCGCGGGCCGCGACGAGCGCGAGCTGCTCGGCCCGGTCCAGCCGCCGTGCCTCCGGCCGGGGCAGCACCTCGGTCGGGTCCACGGCGGCGAAGGCGGCGAACTTCACCGGGACGGAGTCGGCCCAGTCCTCGGTGATGGTGCGTACCCCGGACCGACCGGCGAGGAGCGCCGACCAGGTCGAGGCGACATCTCCACCGAGGGGCGTCGTCGCGCCGAGCCCGGTGACGACGACACGTACCTGGTCTTTACTCACGTTCTGCGCTCCTTGTTCGTGCGGTCCGAAGCTCCGGTCGGGGACGGCCCGCCGTCAGCCCTGGATGAAGTTGATGACGTCCTTGACGGTCTTGAGGTGCTTGAGCTGGTCGTCGGGGATCTCGACGCCGAACTCGTCCTGGGCGGCGACGGCGATCTCGACCATGGACAGCGAGTCGATGTCGAGGTCGTCCACGAAGTTCTTCTCCGGGGTGACCTCGGCGGCCGGGATGCCGGTGATCTCGTTGATGATCTTGCCGATACCAGCGAGGATCTCCTGCTCGGTCATGGCCATGTCGCGTGTTCTCCTTGGGGTCGGTGTTCTTCTCGGTCCGCGCGGCGGGGCCGCGCAGGTCTCAGGGGATCTTCTCAGGGGATCTCGACGACCTGACCGGCGTAGGTCAGGCCGGCGCCGAAGCCGAGCAGCAGGGCGAGTCCGCCCGAGGGCACCTCGCCGCGCTCGATCATCCGGGACAGGGCCATCGGGATCGAGGCGGCGGAGGTGTTGCCCGCCAGCACGATGTCCTTGGCGACGACGGCGTTGTCGGCGCCGATCCTGCGGGCGATGGCCTCGATGATGCGCACGTTCGCCTGGTGGGGCACGAAGGCCGCGAGCTCGGCGGGGTCCACCCCGGCACGCTCGCACGCCTGCCTGGCCACCGGGTGGAGCGCGGTGGTGGCCCAGCGGAACACGGTCTGGCCTTCCTGCTGCAGGAAGGAGTGGCGGTCCTTGACCATGATCGCTTCGGCCTTGTCGCCGGCGCTGCCCCAGACCACCGGGCCGATGCCGGGGGTGTCGGACGGGCCGACGACCGCGGCGCCCGCGCCGTCAGCGAAGATCACCGCGGTGCTCCGGTCGGTCCAGTCGATCCAGGGGGAGAACCTCTCGGTGCCGATGACCAGCACGTTGGTGGCCGAACCCGCGCGGATCGCGTCGTTGGCGACCGCCAGGGCGTAGCAGAAACCCGAGCAGGCGGTGTTCACGTCGAGCGCGCCGGGGGCGTCGATGCCGAGCCGGGTGGCGACCCGGCCCGCGGCGTTGGGGATCTGCGTCTCCATGGTGCACGTGGCGACGATCACCAGGTCGACGTCGGAGGCGGGCAGCCCGCTCGCGGCGAGGGCCTTGCCTCCGGCCTGCACGGCCAGGTCGATCTCGGACTCGGTCTCGGCGATCCGGCGCTCCTGGATGCCGACCCTGCTCCGGATCCACTCGTCGCTGGTCTCCATCGTCTTCGACAGGTCGTCGTTGGTGACCACCTTGGACGGCTGGTAGTGGCCGAAGGCCAGGATCTTCGCGCCGGGGGCGCCCTGCGAGACCTTCATCCGTCGATCAGCTCCTCGTTCGCCGTACGGGCCGTTCGCGCCACCGCACCGGTTCCATCGGGTACGCACCGGTTCACTGCAGGACCGCCCGGGCGGCGTCCAGGTCGTCGGGGCTCTTCAGCGCCACGGCCGTCACACCCCGGAGAGCGCGCTTGGCCAGGCCCGTGAGCGTGCCGCCGGGGAGCAGCTCGATCATCGCGGTGACGCCCCGGTCGGCCATCGTGGCCATGCAGGCGTCCCAGCGCACGGGGTTGGCGACCTGGTTGATCAGCCGCTCCAGGAACTCGCCGCCGCCGGCGACCACGGCGCCGTCGGCGTTGGACAGCAGGGCGACGGACGGGTCGCGGGGCGTGATCGAGGCGACGACCTCGCGCAGGTGGTCGACGGCCGGGGCCATGTGGGAGGTGTGGAACGCCCCCGCGACCGAGAGCGGGATCAGCCGGGCCCGCGCGGGCGGTTCGGCCTTGAACTCCTCCAGCCGCTCCAGGGCGCCGCCGGCCACGATCTGGCCGGCGCCGTTGATGTTGGCCGGGGTGAGCCCGTGCTTGTCGATCGCGGCGAGCACGTCGTCCTCGACGCCGCCGAGCACCGCGACCATGCCGGTCTCGGTCACCCCGGCGGCCTTGGCCATGGCCTGGCCGCGCTCGCGCACCAGGGTCAGAGCCTGCTCGGGGGTGAGGACCCCGGCCAGGACGGCGGCGGTCAGCTCGCCGACGCTGTGGCCCGCGACGAGGCCGGGCCTGAGCGCGCCCTCCGCCCCCGCGGACGGGTCGAGCGGGACGCCGAGGGCCTCGGCGGCGGCCAGGCCGGCGGCCACGAGCAGCGGCTGGGCCACGGCGGTGTCACGGATCGCGTCCGCGTCGGCGGTGGTCCCGCAGGCGATCAGATCGAGGCCGACGACCTCGGACCAGGCGGACAGCCGGTCTGCCAGGCCGGGTATCTCAAGCCATGGGGTCAGGAAGCCTGGGGTCTGGGCGCCTTGGCCCGGAGCGACGATGACGAGCACGAAATCCAGCCTGCCCTGTAGAAGTTAGCCACATGGATAGAGATCCGAACGAACTTGGTCCACAGTTTTTTGTAGGAAACCTACGGCAGAGGTTTCGCCCGGGTTAAGTAAGGGGCGATTAGATCGCAGACGTTTCGGACAGCCGCCCGAGGATGAGGCCCACCTGCAGGGTGAACGCCGAGCGGCCCTCCGTCGGTTGGTATCCGGTCAACTCCGTGATCTTGCGCAGCCGGTAGCGGACCGTGTTCGGATGTACGAAGAGTAACCGAGCCGTCGCTTCGAGCGATGTACCTTGCTCCAGATACGTGGCGAGCGTGTCGAGCAGCGGGGTGCCGACCAGCGGCAGGTAGACGTTCTGGATCAGCTGGCCCCTGGCGGCCTCGTCGCCGTCGATGGCCCGTTCGGCGAGCAGGTCCTCGGAGTGGACCGGCCGGGGGGCGTCCGGCCATCCGGCGGCGGCGCGCAGGCCCGCGATCGCCGCCCGCGCCGAGCTGGCCGCGGTGTGCAGGTCGTTCACCTCGGGCCCGATCACGATCGGGCCGGGGCCGAAGCGCGGCACCACGTGCCTGGCCGCCGCGTTGACGCTGTCGGCGCCGCCCACGATCACGATCAGCTGGTCGCCCTGGACCCCGGCCAGCATGTCCATGCCGGCCCGGCGGCCCCGGTCGCGCAGGCCGTCGATCACCGCCTGGGGGTCGTCGTCGGGCGCCCGCCCGGCGAGCACGACCACCGGGGAGGAGGTCCAGCCCAGCGCGGCGGCCCACGAGTGCAGGCCGTCGTCCACCTCGCCGCGGACCAGCGCGTCCACGATCAGCGCCTCCAGGCGGGCGTCCCACGCTCCGCGGGCCTCCGCCTCGCGGGCGTAGACGTGGGCGGCGGCGAAGGCGACGTCGCGCGTGTAGCGGAGCATCGCCTGCTCCAGCTGGTCCTCCCCGCCCGGCGCGGCCAGCTCCCCGGTCCGGGCCTCGACCACCTCGACCACGATCCGGACGATGTCCACGGTCTGCTGCAGCGAGATCGACCGCTTCAGCTCCCGGGGCGCGGTGCCGAAGAACTCGATGCTGGGCGTCGGGCGCCCTTCGCCGGCGTGCTGGAACCACTCCACGAAGGCGGCGATCCCGGCCTGCGCGACCAGCCCGACCCAGGACCTGTCCTCGGCGGACAGGACGCGGAACCACGGCAGCCGGTCTTCCATCCTGGCCATGGCAGCCGTGCCCAGGGTGCCCATGGCCCGTTCCAGCCTGCGCGTGGTGTCCTCGCGGATCTGATCGTTCACGCAATAAGAGTGCCAGGCCGACCGGGATGCGGGAGCCGCGCGGCCGTCGTCGCGGGGCGGAGCGGCCCGCCGTACGGCCCCCGTACGGCGCATGCGGTGCGGTGCGGCGGGAGCCTAGATGACGGCCACGGCGGTGATCAGGCCGATGGCGACGTGCGTGACGGCCAGCAGGCGGGTGCCGGGCTGGAGGTCGGGCTCGGCGACCAGTTCGCGGACGGAGATGCCGGCGACCTTGTCGAAGGCGATCATCCCCACGGTCTGCACGGCGATGCCCACCAGCCCGAAGACGGCGGTGGCCAGCAGGCCCTCCTGCAGGGCGCCCCCGGAGGACCAGATCGAGGCCGCGACGATCAGGCCCACGGCGGCCAGCCCGGAGGTGGTGAGCAGGGTCGCGTTGGGGTTGCGGTCGGTCTTGATCAACTGGCTCAGCTTGCCGGGGATGGCCAGGTCGATCACGTAGAAGCCGATGATCAGCAGGATCACGCCGAGCACCGCGTAGCAGGCGATGGCGAGCGAGCCCCGGCCGAGGAGCTCGGCGAGGGAGACGGTCTCGGCGTCGATCGGCGTGGGGAGCGGGACCGGCTGCGGGCTGGGGCTCATGTGGTTCTCTCCGTGCTGTGGGGTTCGGTGTGCTTGGAAGATCGGAGGGCGCGGCCTGCGCGGCCTACGGTCCGATGCGGTGCGGGACGAAGGACGAGGTGTTGTCGGTGATCAGCCCGGAGGTCTCCCGGATCCCCAGGCCCGCGGCCTCGTCGTGGATCACCCAGGCGCCGAGGACCGGCCGCTGGCCGCCGAAGACCGGCAGGGGTTCGAACGCCTGGTGGACGTAGCCCTCGGCGCCGTAGCCGCCGCCGGTCCGCACGGTCCCGCCCGGGCCGGTGACGGTCATGCTCGCGCCCTCCCGGCCCAGCAGCGGCTTGGCGATGTGCGCGGGCAGGTCGCGGGGGCCGTCGAGGTAGGCGGGCAGCAGGTTCGGGTGGCCGGGGTACAGCTCCCAGAGGACCGCGAGCAGCGCCTTGTTCGACAGCAGCATCTTCCACAGCGGTTCGATCCAGGTCATCGAGACCTGCTGGCGTACGGCGTCGGCCCCGAACGGGTCGGCGACCGCCCACTCCCACGGGTAGAGCTTGCAGAGGGTCCGGATCACCCGGCCCTCCACGTCGACGAAGCGGAGGTTGAGCGGGTCCCAGCCGATGTCCTCCATGGCCACCGAGACGGTCGCGAGCCCCGCCTGGGCGGCGGTCTCCTGGAGGTAGGCGAGGGTCATCGCCTCCTCGCCGGTCTCGTCCATGGCGGTCCAGGCGAAGTGCGCGGGCCCGGTGGGCAGCTCGGCCGCGAGCTGCCGCCACCGGTCGATCAGCCGCTCGTGGATGGAGTTCCACTGGTCGCCGCCGAGCTGGACGTCCTGCAGCCAGAACCACTGCACGACGGAGCTCTCCAGCAGGCTGGTCGGCGTGTCGGCGTTGTACTCCAGCAGCTTCGCCGGGCCCGTGCCGTCGTAGCGCAGGTCGAAGCGGCCGTACAGGTGCGGGTCGCGCCGCTCCCAGGAGCGGGCGATCTCCGGCGCGACCCACTCGGGGATCGCGAAGTCGCGGTAGCGGCCGGTGGTGACGACGTGCTCCACCGCGTGCAGGCACATCCGGTGCAGCTCGTCGACCTGCTCCTCCAGGGCCAGGACCTCGTCCATGGAGAAGACGTAGTGCACGCTCTCGTCCCAGTAGGGGCGGCCGAGGCCGCCGGGGTGGGCCGAGCGGTGGTAGGCCAGGCCGTGGCCCTCGATGGTCTTCTCCCAGCCGTCGCGGGGAGGCGAGCTCTCGCGTCTCATGGCCGGGGGATCAGCCGCCGCCGGAGCTGCGGCCGCCGAAGCCGCCGCGCTGGATCACGGTGCCCTTGCCACGGCTGACGATGCTGACGTCGGAGGGTTTGACGGTGGTGCCCCTGGCCACCCGGGCGCCGGTCCGGACGCCGCCGTAGTACCAGCCGTAGGCGCCGTGGGAGCCGTGGTAGCGGACGGTGCCGTCGTCGTCGCAGTAGTCCTCGTCCACGACCTCGTAGGAGCCGTCGGGCAGCCGGTTGTCGAGGTTGACGCAGTCGGCCCCGACCTCCTCGTAGTCGTCCTGGGCCGCGCACGCGCCGACGATGAGCAGTGAGACGACCGTGATTCCGGAGATCACGACGGCCTTGGACGCCTTGCCGCCCGGCTCCAGCCGAACGGGTTTGCGCGGGGGTTTCCGGGCCATCGGGTGTTTCTGCGCCATCGAGCTCCAATGCGAAGTGTCGAGACAGGGTATCCGCGGTCTTTTGACTGTTCAACCGGTTGAACGGGCCCAAAGGTTCCCTTTTCGCGGGGAGTGTCGGTGGCGGCGCGTACCGTCGGAGTGTGAACCGTACCGATCGGCTCTACGCCCTGGTCGAGGAACTGCGCGCGGCCTCGCCCCGGCCCCGCTCCGCGCGGGAGCTCGCGGCCGGGTTCGAGGTGAGCGTGCGCACGGTCGAGCGCGACATCTCCGCGCTCCAGCAGTCCGGGGTGCCGATCTACGCGGAGCCCGGCAGGCGCGGCGGTTACGTGCTGGACAAGAGCATGTCGCTGCCGCCGCTCAACTTCACCCCCGCCGAGGCGGTCGCGGTGGCCGTGGCGCTCAGCGAGGCCTCCGGCAGCCCCTTCGCCACGCACGCCCGCAGCGCCCTGCGCAAACTGGTGGCCGCGATGCCCGCACCGGAGGGGGAGCGGGCCAGGCGGCTGGCCGCCCGGGTCCACCTGCTCGTCGAGCCGGAGCCGTACCCCCGGGTGTCCCGGGTGATCGAGCAGGCGCTGCTGCACCGGCGCGTGCTGGTGATCGAGTACACCGACTTCAAGGGCGAGGCGACCCGGCGCGAGGTGGAGCCCGCCGTCTTCGTGGGCGGGCGCGGCGGCCACTGGTATCTCGTGGGGTGGTGCCGGCTCCGCCGCGACGCGCGGATCTTCCGGCTCGACCGGATCAACCGGGCGGAGGAGACCGACGAGCCCTCGCCCGAGCACCCGCCGGAGCGGTTCGCGCCGCAGGTGCCCGGACTGGTCTTCGGAAATCTGGAACTCGATTGAAAACACCGACATAGGGTTGTCGCCGAGCCGGTTCATCGTAGAGGTGTTCGAGAAGACAACTCCGAGGAGAACACCTGATGATCAACACCGTTGCCTGGTTCGAGATCGCCACCGACGACCCGCAGGGCGCGGAGAAGTTCTACGGCGAGCTGTTCGGCTGGTCCTTCACCGCCGGAGAGGATCTGGCGAAGGGCGGCATGGACTACCGGCGCATCGGCTACCCCGGTGGCGACGGGCCCAAGGGCGGCCTGTACGCCAACGGCGGGGCGTTCCCGAACCACGCGGTCTTCTCCGTGCTCGTCGCCGACACCGAGGCGACCTGCGCGCGGGTGGAGGGCCTGGGCGGGGAGGTCGTCTTCAAGGCGGTCGGCAACGAGCACGGCCCCGACTTCGCCTACGTCCGCGACGTCTCGGGCAACCTGTTCGGCGTCTTCACCCCGCCGGGCGCGGCGGCCGGGGCGTGACCGCCGGGGCGGCCGGTGCTCCGGGCCGCCCCGGATCCGTTCCGCGGGCGTACGCCGGACCGCCCGTCGACCATGGAGTCGCAGGCCGTCTTCCGGGTCCGTTCCGCGGGTGGCGGCGGGCCCTCACCGGTCGGCGCGGGAGGGGCCGGGCCGGTCTCCGAGGGCGAGGAGCACCTCGCGCAGGAGGCCGGACAGTGTCCGTGCGGCGGGTCCGGGCACGTCCGCGAAGAGGTCCCGGTGGGCCCTGCCGGTCGCCGCGACGAGCTCCTCGGTCAGCCGGACGCCCTCGGGGGTCAGGCGGACCCA
This sequence comes from Planomonospora antibiotica, assembly GCF_014647955.1. Classification (NCBI taxonomy): domain Bacteria; kingdom Bacillati; phylum Actinomycetota; class Actinomycetes; order Streptosporangiales; family Streptosporangiaceae; genus Planomonospora; species Planomonospora antibiotica. Next base: position 195,040 of record NZ_BMQE01000008.1, read on the forward strand.
GGAGCTGCGCCCGTCGGCGGGGTCGGGCTCGCGCTCGGCGAGCCCGGCGGCGGTGAGCCGCTGCAGGATGTTGCTGGTGCCGCCGGTGGTGAGCGAGGACAGGGAGGCGAGCCGGCCGGGCTTGAGGCGGTACGGGGCGCCGGCCCGCCGCAGCGTCGCCAGGACGTCGAAGTCGGCGTAGGTCAGGCCGTATCCGCCGAGCACGGCCTGGGTGGCCTCCTCGATGCGCTGCTTCAGCCGGGCGACCCGCTTGACGATCTCCAGCTCGACGGTCGCGGCCCCCGGCAGCTCGGCCTGCCAGGCCGCGACCAGCTCGTCGACCCGGTCCATCTCTCCCCTTGCCATGGGGTTGAGGGTATCCCTCCCACCTGATAGCTTTCAGAAAAGCTTTTGTGATTGCTATCGAAAAAGGAGTATGCCGTGCGCCTGCTCATCACCGGCGGAATCGTGATCGACACCGAACCGGAGCCGCGAACCCTGCCCGGGGCCGACGTGCTCGTCGAGGACGGGGTGATCGCCGCCGTCGGCCCGGGGCTCGGCGCCTCCGCCGCGCCGCCCGCCGACCGGACGATCGACGCCACCGGGATGCTCGTACTCCCCGGATTCGTCGACACCCACCGCCACCTCTGGCAGAGCGCCCTGCGCTCCGCCGCGGCCGACGCGACGCTCGGCGACTACCTCGCGCTCGTACTCGGCCGCCTCGCCCCCGCCTACCGGCCCGAGGACGTCCACGCCGCCGGCCTGTGGGGCGCGCTGGAGGCGCTCGACGCCGGGGTCACCACCGTCTTCGACTGGTCGCACATCCAGTCCACCCCGGAGCACACCGACGCCGCGATCCAGGCCCTGCGGGACTCCGGCATCCGGGCGGTCTTCGGATACGCCCACCCCGCCCCCGGCGTGCGCCGGGAGGACGAGGTACGGCGCGCCGCCGCGCTGCTCGGGACGTCCGGCCAGGTCACCCCGGCCCTCGCGGCCATGGGGCCGGTCTACGGGCCGCCGGACGAGGCACGGGCCGACTGGCGGCTCGCCCGCGAACTCGGGCTCCGGGTCAGCCTGCACGCGACCGGGGCCGGCGCGGCCGAACGGCTGCACGACGCCGGGCTGCTCGGCCCGGACACCGTGTTCGTGCACGGCAACGGGTTCACCGACGAAGCAGTGAAGCTGGTCGCCGACAGCGGGGCCGCCGCCTCCGTGACACCGGCGGTGGAGATGCAGATGGGGCACGGCCATCCGGAGACCGGCAGATTCCGGCGGGCCGGGATCCCCACAGGGCTCGGCGTCGACACGGTGGTGGACGCTCCGGGGGACATGTTCGCCGTCATGCGCGCCGCGTTCGCGGCCGAGCGGGTGCGCGGGGGCGCCTTGACCGCCGCGGAGGTGCTCCGGATGGCCACGATCGAGGGGGCGGCCGTGCTGGGCCTGGAGGACCGGGTCGGCTCGCTGCGCCCCGGCAAGCAGGCCGACCTGGTGCTGCTGCGCACCGGCACGCCCCGCCTGGCCCCGGTCCACGACCCGGTCGGCGCGGTGGTCACCGCCGCCGGGCCGGGCGACGTGGACACCGTGCTGGTCGCCGGACGGGTCGTGAAGCGGGCGGGCCGGCTGCTCCACGCGGATCTGCCCGCCGTGCTCGACCGGGTGTCCCGCTCGGCGGCCCGGCTCGCGGCGGCGGCCGGGACCGGCGCCTGACGTCCTGCCGGGCGCGGTCCGGCGTCCGGCAGGACGTCACGACGGCCGGATCCGGTCCGCGGCGACGACCACGACGACGCCCAGGACCGCCAGGATCAGGTTCGCGTAGATCTCGTATCCGGCGAAGAAGTCCACCCGCTCGACGACCACGCGGTTGAAGAAGTTGAGGAACGGGCTCATGAACGGCTGGACGGCCACCTGGTCGATGGTTCCGCTGACGCCCTGGAGGACCAGGAGGACCCCCAGCGTCTGGATGGGACTGCGCATGAGCCGACGGTAGGCGGGCGCGGAGGCCGCAGGGATCGGCCGACGGGATCGACCTCCCCGACCGAGGTAGCGTCTTCGGCGCGCACCCCACCGACGAAAGTCGGGCCCGGCGGTACCGCTGTGATCTCGATCCGGCCGCCGCCCCGGCCCCGGCCGCCGCCCGGCGGGTGGAGGCGTTCTGCACGGCCCGGGTGCTCGCCGCCGACCTCGACGGGGAGACCCCGTACATCGCGAGCGAGCTGATCGACGGCCCGTCGCTCCGCCGGATCGTCGAACGCGAGGGGCCGCTGGCGGGGGAGGCGCTGGAGAGGCTGGCGATCGGCACGGCCACCGCGCTGGCCGCCATCCACCGCTCCGGGATCGCCCACCGCGACTTCAAGCCCGACAACGTGCTGCTCGCCCCGGACGGCCCCCGGGTCGTCGACTTCGGCATCGCGAAGATCATCGACGAGAGCGGGACGATCACCACCCGGGCGGTCGGCACCCCCGCCTACATGGCGCCCGAGCAGATCGCCGGGGAGCGGGTCGGCTGCCCCGCCGACGTGTTCGCCTGGGGATCGACGATGCTCTTCACCGCCACCGGCAGGGCGCCCTTCGGCGGCGAGACGATCGTGGCGACGCTCAACCGCGTCATCAACCACGAGCCCGACCTGAGCGGGCTCCCCGAGGGCCTGAGGGCGGTCGTCGCGTCCTGCCTGCGCAAGGACCAGGACCGCAGGCCCACCGCGGACGAGGTGCTCAGGCACCTGCTGGGCCATCCGGCCGAGGACGGTGCGGGGATCTCCGACGAGGTGCTCGCCGAGGGCGTCCAGGCCGCCACGGCCGACCTGACCCGTGACGGGACCGGGGACCCGGCCCGGCGGTTCCTCCGGCGCCGGGCCGTCGTCCTGGGCGGGGCGGTCGCGGTCGTGGGCCTGGCCGCCGCGTTCGCCCTCGTCCGGCCCGATCCCCCGTCCGGAGCCGCGGCCACGCCCGCGCCCGTCTCGCCGGCCGCCACCTCCCCGGCGCCCGCGCCCTCCACCGGCTCGCCGCTGCTCGACCGGATCGCGGCGGAACGGAGGATCACCATCGGCTACCGCACGGGCCTGCCCGGAGTGGCTCTGGGCAGCCCTCCCGCCGGCTTCGAGATCGAGGTGGCCCGGCGCATCGCGGCCGAGCTGAAGGTGCCCGCCGGCCGGGTCGTGTTCAAGGACGTGGGAGTGCGCCGCGAGGCCGCGGTCGAGAGCGGCGAGGTGGACCTGGTCGTCGCCAACCTGTCGATCGACGCCAGGACCCGGCGCAGGGTGGCCTTCGCCGGGCCGTACTACCTGGCCCGGCGGGACGTGCTGGTGCGCGCGGGCTCGGGGATCTCCTCCCTGGAGGACCTGCGCGGCCGGCGGGTCTGCGTCCCGCACGGCTCGACCACCGCCGCGCTGATCCTCGACCGGGGCGTCGATTTCGAACCCGTCGAGGCGGCGGACATGGCGGACTGCGCCGCCAAGGTGGCCGACGGCACCGCCGACGCGCTGCCCGGCGACGACCTGGTGGTCGCCGGGTTCGGCGCCCGGCTGAACGGGCGGTTCAAGATCGCCGGTCTGAGGCTCACCCGCGAGCCGTACGGCGTGGCGCTCCGGCAGGGGGATCGCAGGGCCTGCGAGGCGATCAACAGGGCCGTCGCGGCGATGTACGCCGACGGGACCGTGGCGGAGCTCCTGGACCGCCACTTCGGCGCGGTGGACTTCCGGTTCGCGACCGAGCGGCCCCGCCCCGAGCGCTGCCGGTAGCCGCCGAGGACGTCCGGGGCAGCCGCCCGGGGCCGGGGAGCCAGGGGCCGGGCGCTCCAGGGCCGGGTCGTCCGGGCGGCCCGGCCCCGGACGCCCCGGCGGGCGCCGGCCGGAGGCGGGGCGGGACGCGGCGGCCCCGGCGGGACGCGGCAGCCCTGGCGGGGCTACACGGGGCAGGTGGTGCCCTCCGCGGGGACCTTCCCCTCCAGCAGGTAGGCGTCGGTGACCTTCTTCACGCAGGCGTCGCCCGACAGGTAGGCGCCGTGGCCCTCGCCCTTGTAGGTGACCAGCACGCCCGTCTTCAGCTGCGCGGTCAGCTTCGGCCCCCATTCGTACGGCGTGGCGGGGTCACCGGTGCCGGCGATCACCACGATGGGGGCGGAACCGGAGGCGTCGACCTTCGAGGCGGCGTCGTCGCCGGGGACCGGCCAGGACGAGCAGATGGTCCCCATGCCGGCGCTGCCGAACAGCGGGGAGATCTTCAGCGCCTGCTTCTCGGTCTCCAGCAGCTCCGCCTCGTCGGGCCGCTCGGCGGTGTCCACGCAGCTGATGGCGGGGAAGCTGCTCATGACCGTGCTGTAGGAGCCGTCGGAGCCGCGGCCGGTGTAGCTGTCGGCCAGGAAGAGCAGCCCCCGGCCGTCGCCCTTGACCGCCAGGGCCAGGACCTGGTCGAGGAGCGGCCAGGTCTGCTCGGAGTAGAGGGCGGCGGCGATGCCGGTGCCCGCCAGCCCCTGGGTGAGCTCCCGGTCGCCGACCTTGAGCGGCTCGTCGTTCAGCCGGTCCATCAGCGCCTCGATGTTCCGGTCCGCGGTGTCGGCGTCCGGGCCGATCTTGCACTGGCGGTCCTTGACGCAGTCCTTCAGGAAGGCCTCGTAGGCCTTCTGGAAACCGGCCGTCTGGACCAGGGTGCGCTCCTTCATCGAGACGCTGGGGTCCAGCGGGGCGTCCAGCACGAAGCGGCCCACCTTCTCGGGGTAGCGGGTCGCGTAGACCGCGCCGAGCTGCGTGCCGTAGGACATGCCGAGGTAGTTGAGCCGCTGGTCGCCCAGCGCCGCGCGGATGCGGTCCATGTCCTGGGCGGCGCTGACGGTGCCGACGTGCGCCAGGACCTCTCCTGAGGACTTGCCGCAGGCGGCGGTGAACTCCTCGACGATCCGCTCGATCTCCGCGCGCTCGGCCGCGTCCTCGGGCACGCTGTCGACGGAGGTGAACTCGTCCATTTCCGCGGTGCCGCCGCACCGGACGCCGGAACTGCGCTCCACCCCGCGCGGATCGAAACTGACCAGGTCGTAGCGGGCACCGAGGGAGCCGAGGGCCTTGGCGGCCTGGGCCAGGGTGTCGACGCCCGAGGCGCCGGGACCGCCGAAGTTGAACAGCAGGGAGCCGATGCGCTCCCCGGGACCGGTGGCCTTGACGCGGATGAGGGCCAGGTCGATCGTCCCGGCGGCGGGGTCGGCGTAGTCGAGCGGCACGGCCAGCTTCCCGCACTGCTGGTCCGGGGCCGGGGTGGCGACGCCCTGGCCGTCGGCGCGCTTGATGTCGGTGCAGGGCCCCCAGGAGACCGGGCCCGACGGCGCCGCGGAGCCGCTCGGGGCGGCCGTCCCGCCTTCGCCGCCGCCCTCTCCGCCGCTGCAGGCGGCCAGTGCCGCGGCCAGCGCCGCGGTCGCGGCCACCGCCCGGATTGCTCGCATGACGTGCTCCCCCTCCGCGTCACCCCGGACAGGGCACCCGTCCCCGTTCCGGGTGGGGCCTCCACCTGGGAGGTCCCACCCGGAAGGATCTCACAGACCCATCGACTGGGTGTCGTTGCTCTCGGCGCCCCCGGCCTCGGTGACGCCGTTCTTCAGGTGGTAGCGGGAGATGGCCTCGCGCAGCACCTCCGCGTCGAGCTCGCCCCGCCGGGCGAGCTGGGTGAGCACGGCCAGGGTGATCGAGGCCGCGTCCACGTGGAAGTGGCGGCGCAGCGCCGAGCGGGTGTCCGACAGGCCGAAGCCGTCGGTCCCGAGCGAGCTCCAGTCTCCCGGCACCCACTGGGCGATCTGGTCCTGCACCGCCCGCATGTAGTCGCTGACGCCCACGAACGGCCCCTGGGCCTTCGACAGCGCCCGGGTGACGTACGGCACGCGCTGCTCGGCGTCCGGGTTGAGCAGGTTGTGCTCCTCGGCGGCCAGCGCCTCACGGCGCAGCTCCGACCAGGAGGTGGCCGACCAGACCTCGGCCGCCACGCCCCACTCCTCGGCCAGCATCCGCTGGGCCTCCATCGCCCACGGCCCGGCCACGCCGGAGACCAGGATGTTGGCCTTCGGGCCCTGGACCGCCGGCGCCGGAGCGAACCGGTAGAGGCCCTTGAGCAGGCCGTCGACGTCCAGGTCGGCGGGCTCGGCCGGCTGCAGGTAGGGCTCGTTGTAGACGGTCAGGTAGTAGAAGACGTTCTCCGGCGTCTCGCCGTACATCCTCCGCAGGCCGTCCCTGACGATGTGCCCGATCTCGAACGCCCACGCCGGGTCGTAGGCGACCGCCGCGGGGTTCGTCGAGGCGATCAGGGGCGTGTGGCCGTCCTCGTGCTGCAGGCCCTCGCCGTTCAGCGTGGTGCGGCCGGCGGTGGCGCCGAGCAGGAAGCCCCGGCCCATCTGGTCGGCCAGCTGCCACATCTGGTCGCCGGTGCGCTGCCAGCCGAACATCGAGTAGAAGATGTAGATCGGGATCATGTGCTCGCCGTGCGTGGCGTACGACGTGCCGGCCGCGATCGTCGAGGCCATCGAACCGGCCTCGCTGATGCCCTCGTGCAGGATCTGACCCTCGGTCGACTCCTTGTAGGACAGCAGCAGCTCCCGGTCCACGGCCTCGTAGGTCTGGCCGTGCGGCGAGTAGATCTTCGCGGTCGGGAAGATCGCGTCGAGGCCGAAGGTGCGGGCCTCGTCCGGGATGACCGGCACGAAGCGGTGGCCGATCTCCTTGTCGCGCATGAGGTCCTTGAGCAGGCGGACGAACGCCATGGTGGTGGCGACGTTCTGCTTGCCGGAGCCCTTCTTGAGCTGCGCGTAGGCCGCCTCGCCGGGGAGCTTGATCGGCTTGGCGCGGAGCGTGCGCCGGGGCAGGAAGCCGCCCAGCGCCGCGCGGCGCTCCTTCATGTAGGCGATCTCGGGGTCGTTCTCGCCCGGGTGGAAGTAGGGCGGCAGGTCGGCGTCGAGCGCCGAGTCCGGGATCGGCAGGTAGAGCCGGTCGCGGAACTCCTTCAGCTCGGCCTTGGACATCTTCTTCATCTGGTGCGTCGCGTTGCGCGCCTCGAAGTCCTTGCCGAGGGTCCAGCCCTTGATGGTCTGGGCGAGGATGACCGTCGGCTGGCCGACGTGCTCGCGGGCCGCCTTGAAGGCCGCGTAGACCTTGCGGTAGTCGTGGCCGCCGCGCGAGAGCTTGCGGATCTCGTCGTCGGACAGGTGCTCGACCATCTTGCGCAGGCGCGGGTCGCCGCCGAAGAAGTTCTCGCGGATGTACTCGCCCGACTCGACGGAGTAGGTCTGGAACTGGCCGTCGGGCGTGGTGTTCATCTGGTTGACGAGCACGCCGTCGACGTCGGCCGCCAGCAGCGGGTCCCAGTCGCGGCCCCACACGACCTTGATGACGTTCCAGCCGGCGCCGCGGAAGTAGGTCTCCAGCTCCTGGATGATCTTTCCGTTGCCGCGGACCGGGCCGTCGAGGCGCTGCAGGTTGCAGTTGATGACGAAGGTGAGGTTGTCGAGCTCCTCGCGGGCGGCCACGCCGATCGCGCCGAGCGACTCGGGCTCGTCCATCTCGCCGTCGCCGAGGAAGCACCACACGTGGCTGCGGCTGGTGTCCTTGACCTTGCGGTTGAGCAGGTAGCGGTTGAACCGCGCCTGGTAGATCGCGCCGATCGGGCCCAGGCCCATGGAGACCGTGGGGAACTCCCAGAAGTCCGGCATGAGGCGCGGGTGCGGGTAGGAGGGCAGGCCCTTGAAGCCGTGCGACAGCTCCTGCCGGAAGGCGTCGAGCTGCGCCTCGTTGAGGCGGCCCTCCAGGAACGCCCGGGCGTAGATGCCCGGGGCCGCGTGGCCCTGGAAGAAGACCTGGTCGCCCGACTCGCCGTGGTCCTTGCCGCGGAAGAAGTGGTTGAAGCCCACCTCGTAGAGCGACGCGGCCGAGGCGTAGGTGGCGATGTGGCCGCCGACGTTGGTGCGGGCGTTGGCCCGGGTCACCATGACCGCGGCGTTCCACCGGATGTAGGCGCGGATCCGCCGCTCGACGTGCTCGTCGCCGGGGAACCAGGGCTCGCGCTCCGGCGGGATCGTGTTGATGTAGTCGGTGCTGCGCAGGCCGGGGACGCCGACCTGGTGCTCTCGCGCCCGCTCCAACAGGCGGAGCATCAAGTAGCGGGCGCGCGTGCGGCCCTCCGTCTTGACGACGTTGTCGAGCGACTCGAGCCACTCCTGGGTCTCGCTGGGATCGACATCAGGGAGCTGACTGGGTAGGCCGTCGCTGATGATCGAGAAACGCTGGCGTCCGGAAGCCACTGGGTCTCGCCTTCCGAGGATGGACTTTTGTCTGGTGTCGGTCACCATCCATCCTGGTCTCTTGCTCCGGAAAGTGCATCTCTACTGACCGGTAACCAGGATGTCCCCGCTGGCAGGGGCAAGGATGTGGCCTAGACCACCGATCGTAGGACGAATGGATGTGAAAGGTAACACCGGGGTCGCTCTTTTCCGGAGGACCGCAGGGTACGACCCTGAAGAGGTGGCATTCCACCGGCTTCGGAAGGATCGGAAGGAGGAGCGCGATGCGCGCGACAGTGGGTGATCAGATCCTGGTCCACGGCGACACGGTCGGCCACCACGACCGGCGGGGCGAGGTCCTCGAGGTGCGCGGGAGCGAGGGGGAACCCCCCTACCTGGTGCGGTTCGAGGACGGTCACACGGGCCTGGTGGTCCCCGGCCCGGACGCGATTGTCGTCCCCGCCCAGAGCGGATCATAGGATTCCGCGTGTGAGATCCCAGATGATCGAGGTGGTGACCGGCTCGCGCGAGCGGGTGCACGACATCACCGCCGAGTGCGAGGACTTCGTCCGGTCGTGCGGGGACGGCGGCCTGGACGGCCTGCTGCACGTCTTCGTGCCCCACGCGACCGCGGGGGTCGCCCTGATCGAGCTGGGGTCGGGCAGCGACGACGATCTGCTCGCCGCGCTCGCGGACCTGCTCCCGGCCGACGACCGGTGGCGGCATGCGCACGGATCCGCGGGGCATGGGAGGTCGCATGTCATGCCGGCCCTCATCCCCCCGTACGCCACCGTCCCGGTCCTGGCCGGGAGACTCGCGCTGGGCACGTGGCAGTCCGTCGCCGTGGTGGACCTCAACGTGGACAACCGCGAGCGGCAGGTCCGGTTGTCATTTCTGTCGGACTGATTCATCGGACTAATTCACGTGTAGCCCAGTCGTTGCCGTGGCGACCGTTGACGACTGAGGGTCACAGCGTGTGGACTGTGCCGAAGCACTGTGAGCACCGCCGCGCAAGAGGCGGGGCCATCGAAGCAGGAGGGACGAACGTGAGCGCGACCGCGGGTCAGGCGCAGGGCGAACGCAGCCTGGCCGAACGGCTCGGCCTCAAGCCGGGTCAAGTGGTGCAGGAAGTCGGATGGGACGAGGACGTCGACGACGATCTGCGCGACTCCGTCGAGGAGCTGACCGGCAACGAACTGGTCGATGAGGACTACGAGGACGTTGTCGACGTCGTGCTGCTGTGGTGGCGGGACGGGGACGGTGACCTGTTCGACGCCCTGAGCGGGGTGGTGACCAACCTGACCGACGGCGGCCAGATCTGGCTGCTCACTCCCAAGGCCGGTCGGGAGGGCCACGTGGAGCCCAGCGACATCGGGGAGGACGCCACGACCGCCGGTCTCTCGCAGACCAGCAGCATCAGCGCCGCCCCCGACTGGTCGGGGACGCGACTGGCCACACCCAAGGCGCGCCGGTAAGGGGTCCGGTAAGGGTCCCCCTGCCGTACGGCTCGCGTGAGCCGTACGGCAGGATGATGGTGTGCCCATCCGCCGTCGGGGTGAAGGGATCCAGCGGACATGCCAGTGCACACGGCGGTCGAGGTGGGTTCGCCGGCTCCGGACTTCGAGCTGAGGGACCAGCACGGCGCCCCGGTCAGGCTCTCGGACCACCGCGGCCGCAGGGTCCTGTTGATCTTCTACCCCTTCGCGTTCAGCGGTGTCTGCCGCGGTGAGCTCTCCGCGGTCCGGGACGAGTTCGTCCCCGCCGTTCCCGAGGACGTCCGGGTCCTCGCCGTCTCGGCCGACTCGGTGTTCACCCTCCGCTCCTGGGCCGACCAGGAGGGCTACGGGTTTCCACTGCTCTCCGACTTCTGGCCGCACGGGCAGGTCGCCCGGGCGTACGGTGTGTTCGACGAGGAGAAGGGCGCGGCGCTGCGGGGGACCTTCGCCATCGACGGCGAGGGCGTGGTCCGCTGGCGCGTGGTGAACCCGCTCCCGGAGGCACGTGACATCGCCGAGTACCTCAAGGTGCTCGCCGAACTTTCCTAAGCGGTTATCCGGCGGAGTCCTTCGCGGCTCCACCGACCTCGACCACTCGGAGGCGATCATGCCCTGCTTCTCGTGCGGGGCCCGGCAGACCGACCCGGTCCGCGGCGCCAGCCCCTGGAAGCGCGGGGTGCGCCGGCAGGTCCAAGTGCTCATCTGCCCGGACTGCCAGCGCGTGCACGACCTGGACCTCGACACCTGCTCCTCGTGCGGGTCCATAGCGCTCATCTGCCGCCTCGGGGAGGTGGAGTGCCGCTCCTGTGGCGCCGTACGGCTCGCCGAGCGGCCCCAGGCGGACCCCGAGCGGCCCGACGGCCTGGCCGACGAGGTCGCGGCGGCGCTGGACCGCGTGCTCGGACGGTTCTCCCCGGCCTGACCCGCCTGCCCCGGGTCAGGGTGACCTGCCCTGGGTTAGGGTGAGTCGCCGCAAAAAGGACAGGCGACGTGTCCTGCCCCGCAGGGGGGAGGGGGCGCGTCCGCTCCGGTGATCGGGAAAGGCCGGGATGAGCGAGTACGTGGTGGCCGTCGACGTCGGCGGCACCTCGATGAAGGGCGGGCTCGTCACCCGCACCGGCACGGTCGCCGCGACCGACCGCCGTCCCACCGGGGCCGAGCTGGGCCCGGGCAACGTGATCGCCGTCGTCCGCTCCTTCACCGGCGACCTCGCGGCCCGCGGAGCGGAACTGTTCGGGACGGCGCCCGCGGCGGTCGGCATCGCCGTACCCGGGCTCGTCGACGACGCGACGGCCACCGCGCTCTACGCCGCCAACCTCGGCTGGCGCGACGTTCCCGCCGCCGACCTCGTCCCCCTGGACGTCCCGGTCCGGCTCGGCCACGACGTGCGCACCGGCGGCCTGGCCGAGAGCGTGCTCGGCGCCGGCCGGGAGCTCTCCGACTTCCTGTTCCTGCCCATCGGCACCGGCATCGCGGGCGCGATGGTCATCGGCGGCGGGCCGTACGGCGGGACCTCCGGCTGGGCCGGCGAGATCGGCCACGTCCCGGTCTTCCCGGAGGGAGAGCGGTGCGCCTGCGGCCAGATCGGCTGCCTGGAGACCTACGCCTCGGCCTCGGCCGTCTCCCGCCGCTACTCGGCCCGCGCGGCGTCCCCCGCCACGGCCGAGGAGGTCGCCGCGCTGACCGCCGCCGGAGACCCGCTGGCGGCGAAGGTCTGGGACGACGCGGTCGAGGCGCTCTCACTCGCGCTGGCCACCTACACGCTCCTGCTGGACCCCTCCGCGATCGTCCTGGGCGGCGGCCTGGCCGAGGCGGGCCCCCTCCTGTCCGACCCGCTGGCCGTACGGCTCGGCAAACGGCTCACCTTCCGCACGGCCCCGCCGCTGCGGAAGGCCGCCCTGGGCGTCGCGGCGGGCATGCTCGGCGCGGCCCTGCTCGGCTGGCGCGCGGCCGGGGTACCGGAGGCGGGGGCGTCGTGGTCGTCCGATGTGCCGAGAACCCTCGCCGTGCCGTAAGGTTGTATCCCGTCTGTGCGACGGGATCCCCCGGGCGCTTAGCTCAGCGGTAGAGCGCTCGCCTTACAAGCGAGATGTCACTGGTTCGAACCCAGTAGTGCCCACCAGCGAAAACGCCCCGTTCCTGATCTTCGGAACGGGGCGTGAGTGACCAACTGAGTGACTAACTCCTGAAGATGTCGTCCATGGCCTCCGCGCCTTGCATGAGCACCGGCCGGATCTGCTTGCGGTAGACGGTCTCGGTGACCACCGTGTTGCGGTGGCCGACCAGGCGCGAGATGTCCTCGATCGGGACGCCGGAGGCCGACAGCAGTGAGACGAAGCTGTGCCGCATCTCGCGGGGAGTCCAGTCGGTGCCACGGAGCCCCGCCCTCTCGATGATCTTCCGCATGTCGCGGCGCACGTTGCCCGCGCTCATCGCGGTCCCGGTGGAGGTGCAGAAGACCAGGCCCGCCTCCGCCTGCCTGCCGCCCGCCTTCTCCTGCTCCTCCCGGAGCGCCCGCAGCGCGTCGACGCACCGCCGGGGGAGTTTGAGGGAACGGCGTGACTTGACGGTCTTGGTGTCTCCTTTCTTCCGTACGGACCGCCAGACGTAGATGGCGAACTGCTCGTGCTCCCAGCCCGCTTCGGTGACCGGCAGCCACGTCTCGCGTTCCTCGTCGAAGGCGACGACGTGGGACCACAGGAGGGCGCGCAACTCCTCCGTGCGGGCCCCGATGAGCAGGGAGAGCACGACGTAGGCCCGCATGCGCGCGCCGGCCCGCTCCGCCTCGGTGACGATCGCGGTCGCCTGGGCGAGGGTGAGCGCCTTGGAGGTGCGGCCCTCGCGGCCCTCCGGTATCTCGCAGAGGTCCACGACGTTCCGCTTCACCTTGTCGCGGCGCATCGCGCTCTTGACCGACCGGTTGAGGATGCCGTGGATCAGCTTGAGCGAGCGCGTGCTGAGATCCGTGGTCTTCCCCGCCAGCCACCGGTCGACGTCCTCCACCGACAGGTCACGCAGCTTGCGCGCGCCCAGAGCCGGGATCACATGGGTATCGGCGAACGTGGTGTACATCTTCACCGTGGTCTCGGACCGGCCGCCCAGACCGTGCTGGAGCCAGTACGTCACCGCGTCGGCGACGGTGTAGTTGGCCGGGGCGATGGCGAGGCCGTCGTCGTAGTCGCGGATGATCTCCTTGAGCTTGTCCTTGGCTTCGGTCTTGGTCCGGCCGCTGGCCTTCTTGACGATGCGCTTTCCGGCCGGGGAGTAGCCGACCGTCACCGTGGCGATCCAGCGTTGCCGCTGCTCGTCCCAGTGCAGGCCGCCGTCTCCCCGGCTGCGTCGTGCGGTCATGATGCCTTCGCCTCCTGTTCGAGTAGGTCGATGTAGTCGGAGATGGCCGAAGCCGGGATCAGCCGGGTGCGGCCCTGGGTGACCGAGCGCAGGCGGCCCGATCGGATCTGCTCGTAGATCACGCTGCGGCTCATGCTGAGCAGGTACATGGCCTCGCAGACGCGATAGAGCCTTCGTTCGCCGGGCGGTCCGGCTGGGGTCATCCGTCCTCCCGTTCCGCCGCGATGGCGCGGGCCAGGAAGACGCGTTGCCGGATGTGCTCGGCCAGGACCGCCTCGCCGGGGGTGTAGCCGGTGCCGGCGAACCGCCAGTGGCCGAGGGTGAGCGTGGTCGCGTCATCCAGGGCGGGAAGGCCGTGCCGCTCGCGTGCTTCGGCGGCCCGGTAGCGGGCGCGGAGGTCGCGCAGGTCACCGAAGGTGGTGGAGTAGCGCTGGCTCTTGCTGGAGAAGTGACCCCGGAACCCGAGCATGTGCGCCCACGGCCGCAGCCGCAGCGCCGTGAACTCCGGACGGGCGCCCAGCTCCCAGCAGGTGCGGATCATCCGGCGGGCGTGCTCGGTGACCGGCAGCGCGTCCAGGTGCAGGCCCGGCTTCAGCCCGGTGCCGCGGCAGCGTCCGCATGAGGCCGCCAGGCCCAGCCGCCCGCGCCCCTTGCAGGCCGGGCACGACAGCCGGTGGTAGACGGTGCCGGAGGCTTCGGCGCCCTTGGTGGCGTACTTGGCGATGTAGGACGCCACCGCCCGTTCGCTCAGCCCGGCCGCGTCCGGGTCGAGCAGGATCGGCCGGATGTCGAGCTGATCACCCCAGACCAGGTCCCACCGACCCAGCCCGCTGTGCGGGGAGGTCACCCGGACGCGCCGCACCGCCGGGGCGATCGCACGGGTGAGCAGGTCGTGATCGGCCCAGTCCGGAGGCGGCTCGGCTCCACCGCCGGGGCCGTCGAGACGGACCACGGCGTGGAAGTGCACCAGGCCCCGCCGGTGGTACTCGGCGACCTCGGCGAACGAGACCCGTACCCGCCGGCCGAACTCCCGGCGGCTCAGCCCCGCCTCGGCGGCCAGGGTGCGCCGGACCTCCAGGGTGAAGCGGTGCCACAGCGCCCCGGCATGGGCCTGCCACAGCACTGCACCCGTGTAGTCGTAGCACTCGGCGCACAGCGGTTGGCCGAGCCGGTCGTCTCCTTCCTCGTGACGGGCATGGCAGCCGACCGGGTCGCCGTGCGGGCAGAGCTTGTCCCGTGCACGGGGACGGCAGGCCCGTACGGTGCCACCACGCTCCCGGCGGGTGTGCACCGGCCCGAACGACGGCGCGGTCAGCGTGACGAACGCCCGCGGATGGGTGCTGACGGTGTCGGGGACGCCCTTGCCGCCGGACAGGCCCGCCCGGATCAGCTGGAAGGCGTCGGCCTGGTAGACCCGTGAGCAGGCCGGACAGACCGAGGCCCGCCGGTTGCCGCAGGCCACCAGCAGGTGCCCGGACGGCTCGTCGGCGGTGGTGTAGCTGTGCAGGACCTCCCCGGTCGTCGTGTCCACCACGGTCGATTCGCCGGCCAGGTGGATCGGGTGGGCGCAGCCGCCGGTCGAGGCGACCATGGAGCGCCAGCGGTCGTAGGCGGGATCGTTGATCACCCGGACGAGGTCGATCATCCATTCCGGCTGGTCGGTGGGGTGGCGGGGTGGCGGGGTGGGTGGTCTGGGGTGTTCATGACGGCCTCCTTCGTCTCGCTCCCGACAGGTACCTCAACACGTGCTACCTCTTGTAAAGAGCAAACGTGCAAGGAGGGGGTGTCGGTATGGCCGACGGGGACAAGGGCGCCGCCCGCTGGCGGATCATCGCCGATCTGCTGCGTTCCGACGTGCTGCAAGACCACCATCAGCCGGGACAAGCCCTGCCAGGAGAGGCGTTCCTGGCCACCGAGTACGCCACCTCCCGGCCCACCATTCGAAAGGCCATCGCCCAGCTCGTCGGCGAAGGGCTGCTCACCGTCGCCCACGGCCGGGGCACCTTCGTCCGCCCCGCCCCGGACCGCCGTACGATCCTCACCGGATGGGCTGAGCATGACGACCTGCTCAGCCCGGCATACGACCCCACTAGGCAGGGATGGGAGCACGTCACCGTCCCCAGCGAAGCCGAGCGCGCAGACAACGGGGTCGTTCCGAACTCGGCCCTGTTCATGACCGTCGAAGGCAGCAAAGCCGACGTCCTGGCCGTCCGTCGGGGCCGCATGATCGTCTACCGCTACGCCTACTGGCAGCACGCCAAGACCCGCGCCCGCATCCACCTGTGCTCGTACCTGCTGGCCGACCAGGTCGCCACCATCACCGGTGAAGGCGCAGACCGCGACATCGAACCGCACGTCGAGCCCGATGACTACTACGCCTACCTGGAGCGCGAACACGGACCCCTGCGCTGGAGCACATCCATGCACGCTCAGATGCCCTACGGCGAGACCTGGGAAGACCTCGGCATGGAACCGATCGGCACCCCGTTGCTCGTCGTCCGCCGGGTCATGCTCAGCAGCAACGGCCGTCCGCTGGAGTTCACCGAGATCGAAGCTCCCGCCGACCGCTTCGAAGTCGCCTCCGCCGCCGACGACCGAGGTGAGCCGGGAGGGACAGCCGCGCTTCGCGTGTAGTGGGCTCAGAGTTTCTTTACTGGTTCAAGGCGGCAGCGCTCCGCGCCGCCGCGGGCGGCCCTGCGCTTGCCCGCCAGCCGGGCATGCGGCCCTGGCGGCCGGTCCCGGCTGGCGGCAGCTCCGGCCGCCCCACCGAACCGAACGCATCCATCACCCGCGGTCCGCCTGTCATTTGGCACTTCATCGCCGGCCTTGCTCACACCATGGATCTTGATAGTTTTCTGCACCGTATCTTCACACGTTCCGCGTCTGATTGTGGTTGGTTCGGCGGTAATGGTGCTTTATGGTGTTGCCATCGAAGATATTCCGAGTGTCTGCTTTTCTGTGCGGCGGCCTTTCTGGCCCCCTCTGCAATAAATTCTACCGATTCAATGGTGAATTTTAGATTGAAGAATGGGATTTTTGGAATGTATTCGCATGGCAGGGGGAGCAGCTTTGTTTTGGCTGCACTCCTCACCTTTGTGGGGATCCTTTCTCTCGGCGGGTGTGCAATATCGTTATTATGTGATTCTGAGGCAAAAAAGTATTTTGCTGCGACAAGCAAGGCAATTGAAATGTCGTTAGAGAAAAAATGGATAAAGGGATATAATGAGCTTTCCGGATGTGACTCGTATGACGATCCTTCGGTTTCGATATGGCTAGTCGATGATCTTAGGTCATTGGATGATGTGTCTAGAAAGATGCAGCAAGATGGATGGGAGGTGATTTCTGGCGGCCTTGAACTAGAGAAAACGGAAGACGGAATAGTGTTGATTGCCAGAATCGTAGACTCCCCACTGGAGGGGAAAGTCATAGAACTTCTTCCAGGGGAATAAAAGAGTCGAATTTGGTCGTCGCGATCGAGATCAAAACGGCTTGCTGGAGAATCTGCCGCCCCGCTTCCGGTGCTCGGGCCTGGCGGCCCTGCGCTCCGGGTCGGGTTGCCATCGGATGACCTGGCTGGCCGAGGAGGCACCCGGAGCGGAGGAGGGCGATGCGGGTAGAGGCGTGGCGGCGCCGTCCCTCCAGATCCACGCCGCCACGCCCGCCTACGAGGCGCGGTCCCGGTTCGTCGGGATGCGCTGCCAGGGCCGCTGTTCCAGCCGGGTCTCCTCCTCCAAGCGACGCGCCAGTTCGGCCGGACTCGTCCCGCAGCGGATCTCGGACAGGCCATGCTCCTGTGCGTACACCGACAGGACGGTCCGCCGCACGGCGTACCAGCCGTCGGCCACAGCGGGGGAGATGATCCACGTCTGTCCGTAGCGCCGCCTCAGTTCCTCCGGCGTCACCGCTGCTCCGGCCACAGGGCCGCGATCAGGCTCACCACCAGGTACGGATCGTCGTTGCGGAAGGGCTGAGGACCGGACGCGGTACGCAGCCACACCAGGTAACCGGAGCAGGAATCCACGGTCACGGTGGCGTCGCACCCGCCCTGGGGACCGAGTACGGCCAGCTCCGGCGGGAAGCGGTCCACCCAGTAGCGCCGCATCGGCCGGTCGGGCCAGGAGTGGCCGGCCGCGCGGTCGGCGAACAGGCCGAGGCTGATCGTGTGCTGGCAGCGGGCGCGGATGCCCCGCTCTGTCAACAGCCGCTGGACCACGGCCAGTGCCCTGTCCTGGCGCTCCGCCGTGGTCTCGTCCACGGCGGGCGGGGCGGCTCTACAGTTGTCCATGGGTCGCACCTCCGATGTGCGATCAAGGGACCCGTACGGCGTGTCCGCGCCTGCGGGTCCCGCTGTTGTGCGGCCCTCCGATCACATCGCCAATACACGTGTCCATACAGATGGCGATGGGGGAGACTGGGGGAGACGGCAGATCTTCCATGTCTCCCCCAAGGCGCGGTGATGGACGAGATTCCGGGTTGGGCGCTACGTCTGCGCGCCGAGCGACGCGAGCGGCTGTGGTCGCAGCGGCAGATGGCACGGGCACTGGTCGAGGCGGCCGACGAACGCACCCGCGCGCACCTGGCGACCCGTGAGTCTCTGACCCGCATGATCAAGGACTGGGAGAAGGGCCGGCACCAGCCCAAGGACCCGTACCGTCTGCTGTACTGCCGGGTGTTCGACCTCAGCGAGGCTGAACTGTTCGACCTGGCGGGTACGGCCCCGCGCAAGTCTCCGGCGCAGGTGCTCGCCGCGATCATGCCCGAAGGCGACCTGCTGTCCCGGCTTCCCGCGCAGACGGGGCGACGGGTCGGCATGGGCACCGTGCACGACCTGTCGGCGCGCGTCCACGGTCTGCGGCTCGCCGATGACGTCATCGCCGGAAGCGACCTGATCCGCCCCGCCTTCCGCGAGCTGGACGCGGCGGTCCGGCTCTACCGGTGCGGTACCCACACCGAGGAGGCAGGCCGGGCACTGCTGGCCAACATCGGCGAACTAGCCCAGATCGTCGGGTGGATCGCCAGTGACGCCGGGCAGCACGAGCAGGCCGCCCAGACCTACCGGTTGGGCATCAGCGCCGCACGCGAAGCCGGGGACGGTCCGCTGGAGGCCAACCTCATCGGCTCGCTGGCATACCAGACCGTCAACGTCGGTGATGTCCAAGAAGGCGTGGCGCTGGCACGCGCGGCTCTGGAAGCGGCCGGGCCGGATGCCTCACCGCGGCTGCGCGCGCTGACCTGGGACCGCATCGCCTGGGCACACGCCCGCGCCGGAGAGGCCCAGCCAGCCATGAGAGCGCTGGGTGAGGCGAGCGCGGCCCTGGACAGCACCGCCGGAGTCGATGAACCGTCCTACCTGTACTGGGTCAGCGCCGACGAACTCCAGATCATGGAGGCCCGCGCCTACACCGAGCTGCGCCGCCCGCTGCGGGCCGTACCGCTGCTCAGTGAGGTGCTGACGCGCTACGACGCCACGCATGCCCGGGAACTGGCGCTGTACCTGTCCTGGCTGGCGGTGGCCCTGGCCGACGCCAACGAGCCGGAGGAGGCGGCGCACACGGCCTCCCGGATGCTGGACCTGTCCGTTGATCTGACCAGCGACCGCACCACCCAGCGCGCCCGCGTGGTCCTGGCCCGGCTCAAGTCGTACGCAGACGTTCCCCAAGTGCGCGAGCTGCTGACCCGCTACCCCATGAGCGCCTAACCTCCAAGGTTGGAATGTCTTAGGTGAACCGACGTTGGTTGGAGTTTCATGGGTGTGAAGGAACGGACTGTAAGGAGGTGGACCAGTGCGCCGGGTCTTCTGCTGATCGGTTCCCAGGTCACCATCAGCTTGCTGCTCCTGTACGCAGGATCCTTCCCTGGGCTCAGCCCGCTTTGGGTACTGCCCGCTTTCCTGGCGTTCTTCATGATCGGCGCGATCTGGTTCGTTCGCTTCGTCGTCGTGCTTTCCCGCCAGGAGAGTCGGCCGGACCTCAGACGGAATCTGCTGCGCTGGGCGGCACCGCCGATCGTTGGCGTCCTGATGTTCGCATCGACTGGGGTAGTGAAGCAGTCCAGGTTCGCACTGTCCGAGGAGAGCTTCGAGAAGGTCGCGCACTCGGCGATGAAGGGGAGTCCTGATTGGAAGACGGGGGCAATGACGCTGGGATTGTTCGATGTCTCCTGGGCTACGCGCCACGAGAACGCCGTGCGTTTCGCTCTGGCCGGTGGAGGAGACGGCATCCACCAGCACGGGCTCATCTGGAGTCCGCAAGGTGAGCCGCCGCTACCGGAGGAAGCGGAGTACGCGCCCGATGTCGAGCACTTCCATGGCCCTTGGTATCTGTGGAGGGAGAACTTCTGAGCCCGTGAGTGACCAACTGGGTGACAACGGCCGTGGACGGAGCCGGACACCGATGGACGAGAATGGATCGTCCCCGCAGGTCAGGACCAGTGTCTACCCTGGTTGAGAGTCAGTCCGGATTGCCTTACAAGCGAGATGTCACTGGTTCGAACCCAGTAGTGCCCACAAAAGAGCCCTGGACCTGTAGAAACAGGTCCAGGGCCTTGCTGTTTGATCAGCGGATGTTGGTCCGCTCACAAACAGGTCGCCTCAGGCGACCTTGACGGAGTGTGGACCGACGCTGATCGTCACATCGACGTGTCCGCCCAGCGCGGCTGCGTAAGCACGGAGAGTCTCCAGCTCCATGGCGTCGGGATCACCGTTTTCGATCTGGGACACCCGAGACTGCGAGATGCCGAGCGCGGCGGCGACGTCGGCCTGGGTTTTGCCGAGAGACTTGCGCAGTTCCTTCAAGTGGTAACCGGCCACGTAGGCGTCCAGCTTGGCTTCGGCGGCGGCCTGTCGCTCCGGGGCAGCCAACTCGGGATGGAGCCGGTGGGCCTCGGCCTTGACCTCCTGCCAGCGACGCGCAGGGCTCATCGCCTGTCCTCCTTGGTCTTCTGGGCCTTCTTCTCCGCGCGGTACTCCGCGTAGCGGGACTTGGCCAGCGGGACCGCCTCGTCATACCAGCGTGACCACTTGCCGGCCTTGTCCCCGGCCACGAGGAAGATCGCCTCTCTGCCGGGATCGAGGATGAAGACAATTCTAATCTCTGACCGCCCCCGGGAGCCCGGACGGAGCTCCTTCAGGTTGTTCAGGTCATCATCCTCCAGCGTGTCCACCAGGGGGCGGCCGAGGGCAGGACCGGCCTCGGCGAGTCGATCGATGGCTCTCTCGATGAGGGTCGCGGAGTCAGGATCACTCTCGCAGAGTTTGAGGAACCAAGACTCCACGGGTTCCAGTAGAACGATCTCCCACGCCATCTTCGAAATATAACCCTTGACTCATGTCTCTGTCTGAAGGATCGACCAGGTCGAAGGGGCTTGGTTCGACCGGTGGCGAGAGCATGGAAGTGATCAGGTGTGTTCTCGTCCACGCCGAACCGGCGGAGGACCTCCTTCGCGGCCACGGCCGCACCGGCCGGGCGGACGCCGGTCAGGACGACCGGCCACCGCACACCGGCTGGAGAGCGAACTTACTGTTATTACAGTCATCACTGCAATAACAGTAAGGTCGTACCGTGATCGATCCGTCGGACGCCGAGCTGGACTTCGTGGACGAAGTCGCAGCCTTCTTCGCCCGCGAGGGCATGCCCCTGATCGCCGGCCGTGTCATCGGCTGGCTGCTCATCAGCGATCCGCCGGAGCAGAGCGCCGCGCAACTCGCGGACGTGCTGCGGGTCAGCCGGAGTTCCATCAGCAGCGCGACCCGGCTGCTCACTCCCAGCGGCCTGGTGGGGGGAGTACGCCGCCGGGGCGAGCGGCAGGAGTACTTCCGCATCGCGGTCGACGGGTGGAGCCGGATGCTGGCCAACCGCTACGCCAAGACGGCCGCGTTCCGCGAGCTCACCGAGACAGGGCTGAGAGCCCTCGCGGACAGCCCGCCCCAGCGGCGCGAACGGCTGCACAATGTCAACGAGCTCTACCGCTTCCTCGAGGCGGAGCTGCCGGCGCTGTGGCAGCGGTGGGAAACGCGCGCGGGCGCGCCGGAGGGGGAAGACGACCGTGCCGGATGATCTGCGCAGCACCTACCTCACCTGCGCGGAGGGCAGGCTGCACGTCTACACCGCGGGCGGGCGGGGATCCGCCGTTCTGCTGCTGAGCGGCGCCGGCGTCGACAACGCCCTGCTCAGCTGGCGCCACCTCATCCCGGCGCTGGCCGCGCACCACCGCGTCTTCGCGCTCGACTGGCCGAAGCAGGGCAGAAGCCTCCCCTGGACCGGGCGGGTCACGCATGACCGCATGCTCCGCTGCGTCACCGAGGTGCTCGACCACTTCGCGCTCGACTCGGCAGCCCTGGTCGGTCTCTCCCAGGGCGGGGCCCTGGCGCTGGCCTACGCCATCGACCACCCCGTTCGTGTCGAGCGTCTGGTGGCGCTCGCACCGGCCGGGATCCTCTCCTTCCCGCCCGTCGTGCACCAGCTTCTCTGGCTCACCGCCAAGCTGCCGCTGCTCAACAGGACCTTGCCGGGCCTGATGCTCAGGAGCCGCGCGGGGATCGCCCGCTTCGCGGAGCAGGCGCTCTTCGCCGGCCCCGTCCACGACTTCGACGACATCGTCGACGAGATCCACGCAGAGGTCCGGGCCGCGGGAGCCGGCTCGTCCGACTGGCAGAACGCCTCCATCGGGCCGTTCCGCATGCGAGTCGACCTGCGGCCCCGTCTCCATCTGATCACCTGTCCGGCCCTCTTCATCCAGGGCGACAAGGACATCGGTGTCAAGCTCCGGCACACCAGGGCCGCCGCCGCCCTGGTCCCGGGCGCCCGGCTCGAAATCCTCGAGGGCAACGGGCACTGGTCCAACCGCCAGTCCCCCGACCGGGTCAACGCCCTCGTCGCGGAGTTCCTCGGCCCGCCTCGCTGAACCGGCCTCCTGCGCGGGGGCGTCCCGGCCTCCCGGCCGGTCCCCGTACGGCGATCGATGTCAATCGAAGGATGAATGTGGATCAGGCCCGGGGCCCGTAGCATGCGCTGGTGCGTGGTCGTGGCGCTGGGGCGCTCGGACGGCTGTCGGCCGTCGATCCGCTCGTGCTCGACGGTGCGCTGGCGCTGGTGATGTCCGTCGGGAGCGTGCTGTGGGCGGCCTACGAGCCCGGACGCGCCATGAGGCCGGCGGACGGGCTGTCGGTCGCGCTGACGGTCGTGGTGAACCTGCCCCTGGCGCTGCGCAGGCGGATGCCCTTCACCGTGCTGGTGGTGTCCGTGGCGGGGGCCGTGAGCTACCACGCGCTCGGCTACCACTACGGGCTCAACAGCATGGCGCCGCTGCTGGCCCTCTACACCGTGGCCGCGCGCCGCCCCGTGGCCGTCACCGCCGCCGGCACCGTGCTGGTCGTCGCGGAGTGGATCCATGCCGTCGGACTGCATCCCGGGATCCAGTGGTGGTCGGCCGTCGGGCAGTCCGTCCTGGTGGCCGCTGTCACGGTGTGCATCGGCGCCAGCGTGCGGCTGCTGGGCGAGCGCACCGGTCAGCTGACCGAACTGGCCGCGCGGCTCCGCGAGGAGCAGGCCGCCGCCGCGTTGCGGGCCGTCACCCAGGAGCGGGTGCGCATCGCGCGGGAGCTGCACGACGTGGTGGCGCACCACATGTCGGTGATCTCGGTGCAGGCGGGCATGGGCAGGTACGTCGCCCTGGGCGACCCGGTGGCCGCGCACGAGACGCTGGGGGTCATCGCCGACGCCAGCCACGAGGCGCTGGGAGAGATGCGGCGGCTGCTGTCGATCCTGCGGGTGGAGGCGCACGACGAGGACGAGGACCTCTACGCGATCACTCCGGGGCTGGGAGGGCTCGCGCCGCTGCTCGAGCGGGTGCGCGTGGCCGGACCCGCGGTCGAGGTCCGTGTCGCGGGGGAGGAGCGGCCGCTGCCGTCCGGGCTGGACCTGTGCGCCTACCGGATCGTGCAGGAGTCGCTGACCAACGTGCTCAAGCACGCCGGGGCGGCGCGGGTGGAGGTGCTGCTGGAGTACGGCGCGGCCGAGCTGACCGTCAGCGTCACCGACGACGGGACCGCGTCCCCCGGTGGACCCGGCTCCGGGGGCGCCGGGCACGGGTTGATCGGCATGACCGAACGTGTCAGGCTCTATCAGGGAAAGATCACCGCAGGGCCCCGGCCGGAGGGCGGGTTCGCAGTGGTGGCCGTACTCCCGTTGCCCACGCCCGCCCCGGGCGGGTGACCTCCGGACGACACACTTACCTGCGAGGCGCGCGAATGGTCACCGTACTGGTGGTCGACGACCAGGTGCTGATCCGCGCGGGGCTGGCCGCGCTCATCCGCGCCGCCCCGGGCCTGGAGGTCGTCGGGGAGGCCGCCACCGGTGAGGAGGCCGTGGACCTCGCGGCGGAGCTCCGGCCCGACGTCGTGCTGATGGACATCCGGATGCCCGGGATCAGCGGCATCACCGCGACCGAGCGCATCCTCGCGGCGGGCGGTCCCCAGGCGCCGAAGGTGCTGATCCTGACCACCTTCGACATCGACGAGTACGTCTACAACGCGCTGCGCCTGGGGGCGAGCGGCTTCCTCCTCAAGGACACCCCGCCCGAACGCCTGATCGCCGCCGTCCAGACGGTCGCCGGCGGAGACGTCCTGCTCGCCCCGAACGCCGTCAGGCGGCTGGTGGAGGCGTTCAGTGACACGCCGGCCGCGCGTCCGCGCGCGGAGCCCGGTGCGCGTCCGGAGGCGCTCGCCCCGCTCACGGCGCGCGAGGTCGAGGTGCTCCGGCTCGTCGGGCAGGCCATGTCCAACCGGCAGATCGCCGAGGTGCTGTCGCTGAGCGAGGCCACGGTCAAGACGCATCTGAACCGGCTGATGAGCAAGCTCCACCTGACCAGCCGCGCGCAGGTGGTCGTCCTGGCCTACGACTGCGGCCTGATCGAGCCCGCCGGCCGGGAGTCTCCGCGGCCGTGACGGGATCCGCCGAACGCCGTGCCGGACGCGCGTACGGCGGGCGGTCTTCGCCCGGAGGTCCGCCCCCGCGATCTTCCCTGAGTGTCCGGACCCTGCGGGCGCCTCCCGCGGCGGGGAGAGGACGCCGCTCCTATCGGGAACGGAGACCGCCTGCCGCCAGGGAGAGCAGTTCGTCGACCGGCCACTGGTCGTAGGCGTGCTCGCCGTACTTGCACGCGACCACCCGGCCGTCGGGGGCGATCAGGAAGTCGGCGGGCAGCCCGAGCCGTCCTCCGTGCGGCCGGGCGGCCGGTGCGCGGTCCCGCCCGCGGGCGATCCGCCCCAGGCCGCGCAGGACGGCCAGGACGACCGTCCCCCACACCCGGGGGTCGAGCAGCGCGCGGGGCGCCGACTCCACGCCGAACTCGGCGTACAGCTTCTTGTCCGGGTCGGCGACGACGGCGAACGGCAGGCCGGCGGCGTGCTCGGCCAGTTCCCCGGCGGGGGAGTGGAAGACCGCCACCTCGCGGACGCCGGCCGCTTCGATCTCGGCGTGGCGGGTGACGAAGGAGCGCAGGTGCAGATTGCAGAGCGGGCAGCCGGCGAAGCGCCGGAACTGCAGGTGGACCAGGCGCTCCGGGTCCGGGACGGCGGCCGCGTGGCCGTTGACGGCGGGCAGTTCGCGGATGGGGACGGTGGAGCCTGGCTGGAGGCGCATGGGAGCTCCCTCTTAGGTGTACGGCATACGCCTACGATTGTAAGCGTATGCCGTACACTTTCGTTCGCCATGCCACGCCCTCGCTCCCTCAACCGGGACCAGATCGCAGCCGCCGCCCTCGCCGTCATCGACCGCGACGGGCTCGCGGCGCTGTCGATGCGCGCGGTCGCGGCGGAGCTCGGCATGAGCACGATGGCGCTCTACCGCTATGTCGACGACCGCGGGGAGCTGGAGGGACTCGTGGTCGAGCTGGTGCTCGACGGCGTCGACGTCTCCCCGCCCGCCGAAGGGGCGTGGCGTGAGCGGGTCGCCGCCCTGGTCGGCAGGATGCGTGACCGCGTGGGCGCGCACCCGCAGGCCGTGCCGCTGACGATGACCCACCGCCACCGTTCGGCGGGGATATTGCGCTGGTCGGAGGCGGTGCTCGCGGTCCTCGCCGAGGCGGGTCTCGAGGGGCCCGAACGGGTCATCGCCCTGCGGGGCCTGCTGAGCTACGTCATCGGCGCGATCCAGCTGGAGCATCTGGGCCCGCTGTCGGGCGAGGGCACGGCCGCCATGGCCGGGCTGCCCCCGGCTGCGTTCCCCCATCTGGCCGAGACCGCGGGCTGCGCGCGGCTCGTCGGTGCCGAGGAGGAGTTCCACGGCGGCCTGGCCATGATGCTGCGCGGCATGGGCGGGGACCGGCCGGGCCGGGCTTGCGGGTGTGAGGGGACGGCGCCGGGAAGGCACCCCGGGCCGGGCCGGGCGGAGGGGCCTGCCGGCTGCGCGGAGGGGCCTGCCGGCGGCTGACCGGAGGCGCCGCCCCGAGGGGTCCGTCCGGTGCCCGGCCGCAGGGGGCCGGTCCGCTCAGGAGCCGGGGAGGGCGCGGTTGACCGCGGCGGTGTAGGCGTGGAACGCCCCGGTGCGGTTGTCCGGATCGCCGATCCAGGCGCGGTCCAGCCGTCCCCCGGTGAAGAACCGCTTCCGCTGACCGAGGCTGATCTCCAGCTGCACCCCCTTGCCCCGCCGGTTCCGGTTGGTGATGTTGTCCGGGCTCCTGCCCCGCAGGCCCGCGGGAACCGACCTGGCGACGGTGAAGCCCGCGGCGCGCAGTTCTGCGGCGATCCTCCTGATCAGCTCCGTGTCACGGCCGCCGATGTAGGTCGTCGCCCTGGCTCCGGCCGCGCCGTGCCAGGCGACGGTGTAGTCGACCCGGGCCACCAGCCTGCGCGCCTTCGGCTCGTCGAACCTGTCGGCGGTGATGTGCAGGTCGCGGTTGCCGGAGGGCTTGACGGCCGTGAACGAGTAGTAGGCGTGCCGGCCGGCGCGGGCGGAGTGGTTCGCCAGCTGGGTCGTCGGCGGCTCGATGGCGCCTCCGTGGACGGCGATGTGGGCCACCCGCGCTCCGCGGGGGAAACGCTGCTCGCGCCGATAGTCCCTGCCCTCGGTCTCGTGGGCGGCGAGCTGGGCGTAGCCGGTGTACTTGTCCGCGGGGCGGGTCTGCGCGGGTCCGGCGGGAGCGCTGTGCGCGTACGCGAGAGCACCGTGCGCGTACACGGGAGCGGCGGTCGGAGCCGGTGCCAGACTGCTCACGAGCAGGACGGCGCCGATCCGGGTACCCGTTCGCGGCATCGGTGCCTCCTGCGGTCGCCTCCGGTGGAACGGCGTGCGGACAGGTCGTCGCGCGCCTTCCCGTGCAGGTTAAGCGGTGGCCGCCGACGAGAGCGGATTGCGGCCCGGCGTGTCGGTCCGGCCGGTCCGACACGCCGGGCCCAGCCCTTCCGCCCTTCCGTTCCTCCGGCCCGGGCGGCCGCGCGGGCCGAGGGGAGGGGTCCGGCGGAACGGGAAATGTCGGAGCGCTCTGGTAGGTCTGGGCCATGGGTGTGAGCGTTGACGAGTTCCTGGAGATGCTGGACCGGCTGCCGGAGGTGAAGCAGACCCCCGGCGGTGACTGGATCGCGCTGAAGGTGCGGGGCAAGGGGTTCGGCTACCTGTGGGAGCGGACCGAGACCGTCGGTCTGAAGGCGACGATCGAGGAGCAGATCGCGCTGGTGGCGGAGCGGCCGGAGGTCTTCGAGCCCCAGTTCACCGCGGGCCGGTTCGGCTGGGTGGTGGTGCGCCTGGCGGGGATCGACGCGGACGAGCTGTTCGAGCTGGTCACCGAGGCGTGGTGCCTGACGGCGCCCAGGCAGCTGGTCGCCGCCCACGAGGCGGGACACTAGCCGGGCGCCGTCAGGGACGCGGCGAGGTCAGCCGACCCGGCAGGAGACCGACGGCAGGGCCTGGTTGCCGTTGTGCATGACGGTGAAGCCGAAGGTGTTGCCGCTGCCGTTGGGCCGCATCGTCATGACGTTGCCGCTGGAGTCCCAGCTGGGGCTGCCGTTCCAGGTGGCGATGATCTTCTGCGGGCTCCGCACGGTCACCGTGGCGGTCCAGGAGGCGCTGCCGGAGACGGTGACGGAGGCGTTGAAGCGGTCGCCCCACTGCTGGCCGCGCGAGATCGTGGCGGTGCAGCCGCCGGGGTTGCCGGTCGGCGTGACCGTCGGGGTCGCCGTCGGGGTGCTGCCGGTCGGTGCGACGGCCCGGCCGGTCGACGGTGAGACCATGCCGGCGCACAGGTTGCGGCTGCGCAGGTTCGCGGCGATCTGGGGGATCGCCGCGATCGTGGTCGCGTAGTTGTCGTGCATGAGGATGACCTGGCCGTTCTGCAGCCGGCCGGCAGCCTGCACGATCTGCGAGGTGCTCGCGTTGTTCCAGTCCTGGGAGTCGACGTCCCAGAGGACCTCCGTGAGGCCGAGCTGCTGCTCGACGGCTCTGACCGTGGAGTTGGTCTCGCCGTAGGGCGGCCGGAACAGCCTCGGCGCGGTTCCCGTGGCCTGCTGGACGGCCTGCTGGGTCCGCTGGAGCTCCGACTGGATCTGGGAGCCGCCCAGCTGGGTCAGGTGGGGATGCGACCAGCTGTGGTTGGCGACCCACATGCCGGCGTCCTGCTGGGCCCTGGTCAGTGAGGGATTGTTCTGCACGTTCTGCCCGGTGTTGAACATCGTGGCGCGCAGGCCGTTGGCCTTCAGCGTGTTCAGCAGGTTGGTGGTGGTGCCCGGGTTGGGGCCGTCGTCGAAGGTCAGGCCCACGTACCCGGCGCTGCAGTCGGCGGCCGCGGCGGTGCCGGCGGAGGAGGGCAGCGCCACGACGAGCCCGGCGGCCAGGGCGGTGAGGGCGCCCGTGACGAGCGCTTTCCGGACACGGGAGAGGCGGGTGCCGCGGGGGGAGATGGTGTCGATCACGGTTGTTCCTCCACTGGAACACTGATCGGGGACATGGGGGGACACGGGACCGGACGGGCACGGCAGGGGGCGATCGTGCTGAACCGCGCCCGCTTCGCCGGCCACCGGTGCGGAGGCGGGAGATCTCTGCCCGGGCACTCATTCTGGGGACGGCTTCTGAAACATGTCAACGTTGATCTGAAACATTTCAGATCAATCAATCGCTTAATGCCGTGTTGAGCTGAGATGACTTCGGCAAACGGGACTCGAAAGTTTCATTCATCCGACGGCCGCTCGGCGACATCCGGTCCCCGTGCCGGTGGGCGCGGTGCGCTCCCGGTCCGCAGCCGGGCCCACCCCCGCGTCCGGGACCGTCCGGCCCGACCGGGGAGAAATCGCTAGGATCCCGGTCATGGCGGGGAAGAGGGCGATCGCGGACGGGTTCGCGGAGCGCGCCGAGGCGCACCGGCGCGAGCTGCACGTGCACTGCTACCGGATGCTCGGCTCCTTCGACGAGGCCGAGGACCTGGTGCAGGAGACGCTCCTGCGGGCCTGGCGCCGCCGGGACACCCTGCGGGACGAGACCGGCCTGCGGGCCTGGCTGTACCGGATCGCCACCAACGCCTGCCTGGACCACCTCCGGGCGCACCCCCGCCGCCCGGAGCCGCGCCCGGCGCCGGCCGGGGCCGATCCCGGACTCGACCCGCCCGTCCCGGGGCTGGTCCCCTGGCTCCAGCCGTACCCCGACGAGCTGCTGGACGCGGCGGACCTGGTGATCGAGCGCGAGACGATCGAGCTGGCCTTCCTGGTCGCGATCCAGCACCTGCCGCCCCGGCAGCGGGCGGTGCTCATCCTGCGCGACGTGCTCGGCTGGTCGGCGCAGGAGACCGCCGAGTCGCTGGAGCTGACCGTCGCCGCGGTGAAGAGCGCCCTGCAGCGGGCCAGGCCGGTCCTCAGGAGGCACCTGCCCGCGCGGCGGCTGGAATGGGCCGCTTCCGCCGGCCCCACCCCGGAGGACCGAGCCGTCCTGCGGCGTTACATCGACGCCGTCGAGCAGGCCGACCCGTCCATCCTCACCGAGGTGCTCCGGGCCGACGTCTGGCAGGCGATGCCGCCGGCGCCGATCTGGCTGCAGGGGCTGGAGACGTTCGTGGCCGCCTGGACCCCGGCGATGGTCGGGCCCGAGGCGTGGGGAGACTGGCGGGTGCTCGCCGTACGGGCCAACCGCCAGCCCGCGGCCGCCGCCTATCTGCGCCGGGCCGGCGAGACCTGCTTCTCGCCCTCCTGGCTGGGAGTCCTGCGGGTCGAGGACGGGCTGGTCACCCAGATCACCACGTTCGGGGACGAGATGTTCGCCCCGTTCGGCCTGCCGGCCTCACTCTGACCGGTCCGAGAAGATCCGCGGAGGACCGATTCCTTTTCCGGGCCGCCCTCGTCTCATGGGGGACAGGTCATGAGAGAAGGGAAGCATCGTGTCCGATCTCCAGAAGAACGTGCAGGCCGCCATCGAAGAGCTGGTGGAGTCGGGGGCCGAACGCGGCGTGCAGGTCGCCGTCTACCGGCGCGGCGAACTCCTGGCCGACGCGGTGGCGGGAGTGGCCGACCCGGAGACGGGCCGCCCGTTCACGTCCGGGACCTCGGTCTACGCCACCTCGACCGGCAAGGGCGTGACCGCGACCGTCGTCCACGTGCTGGCCGAGCGCGGGGCCCTCGATTACGAGACCCGGATCGCGGACGTGTGGCCGGAGTTCGCCGCCCGCGGCAAGGAGAAGGCGACCGTACGGCACGCGCTGACGCACGCGACCGGCGTGCCCGGGGTGCCGGTGGACACCACGCCCGAGGACCTGTGCGACTGGGACCGGATGTGCGCCGCGATCGCCGCCGCCGAGCCGTGGTGGGAGCCGGGCACCCGGTTCGGCTACCACCCGCAGACCTACGGCTACATCCTGGGGGAGGTCGTCCGCCGGGTGACCGGGAAGCCCATCTCGCAGGTGCTCCGTGAGGAGGTGGCCGGGCCGCTCGGCGTGGCGGGTGAGCTGTTCTTCGGCGTGCCCGAGTCCGAGCTCGGCCGGCTGGCCAGGATCGAGGACGCCGGGCCGCCGATGGAGCTGCCCGCCGAGGTGATGGCGCAGATCCCGTTCTTCAGGGTGGTCGGCGGCTACACGGCCGCTCCTCTGGCGGCGATGCCGGACGCCGCGTTCAGCAACCGCGCCGACGTGCTGACCTCCGACATCCCGGCGGGCGCCACGATGACCGCCCGCGCGGTGGCCCGCATGTACGACGCGCTGCTGAACGGGGAGCTCGTCTCCGCCGGCCGGTTGCGCGAACTGTCCTCCCCTGCGGTGAGCGGCGTGGACGAGGTCGCGGGCAACCCCGCCACCCTGGCGCTGGGCTACTCGGTCGGCCTGACCGGGGGGTTCGACCCCACCGTGTTCGGCATGGTCGGCAGCGGGGGCACTGCGGCCTTCGCGGACACCGCCACGGGGATCAGCGTCGGCGTGATGAAGAACCGGGCCTCGGCCGGTGACTTCGGCACCGTCGAGCGGATCGCCCGGCTCGTCCTCCAGGAGGGCTGACCGCCTGGGCGGGGCGGAGGACCCGATCCGGCGCGTGTTCCGGGTGCGCTCCGACGCAGGACCCGGTACGGCCGGCGCGGCCGGCTCCGGGGACCCGCGGGGCGGCGACGCCCCCGCAGGTCCCCGGGCGGGCCCGCGGTCAGAGGTCGCCGATCCTCGGGATCAGCTCGCTCAGCACCCACAGGGCCAGGCCGAGCGCGAGGAGGTTGATCCGGGCGCCGCCGATGCCGAACGCGGCCAGCAGGAAACAGGCGAGGGCGAAGATCAGCAGGATGAGAGTGAGCACGCGAAGTCCTTCCGTCCGGTGGGGCCAGCGGGGACTACCCGTGATCGTCCCGGTCATGCGTCCACAGCTCCGCGGGCGGCCGCCCGCGTCGTCCACAGGTCTGCGGGTCCTCCGCCGGGGCGTCCTGATCCTCCTAGAATGACGTGATGACTTCCCCGCACGGCTCCCCTCAGAGCGGCCCCGAGGCAGACGACGCGTCGCGCGTGCTGCGCCGAGTCTTCGGCTACGACTCGTTCCGGGAGGGGCAGCGGGAGATCATCGACCACGTCGTCGCCGGCGGCGACGCGCTCGTGCTCATGCCCACCGGCGGCGGCAAGTCGCTGTGCTACCAGGTCCCCGCCCTCGTGCGGAAGGGCACCGGCGTCGTCGTCTCACCGCTGATCGCGCTCATGCAGGACCAGGTCGACGCGCTGACGGCCCTCGGCGTGCGGGCGGGCTTCCTCAACTCCACGCAGGAGCACGAGGAGCGCCGCGAGGTCGAGGCCGCCTTCCTCGCCGGTGAGCTGGACCTGCTCTACGTGGCGCCGGAGCGGCTGCGCACCTCCGCGACGCTGGGCCTTCTCGACCGCGGCTCGATCGCGCTGTTCGCCATCGACGAGGCGCACTGCGTGGCCCAGTGGGGACACGACTTCCGCCCCGACTACCTGGCGCTGTCCGCCCTGCACGAGCGCTGGCCCGACGTGCCGCGCATCGCGCTGACCGCCACCGCCACCGAGGCCACCCACGCGGAGATCGCGGCCCGGCTGAACCTGGGGGAGGCCCGCCACTTCGTGGCGAGCTTCGACCGCCCCAACATCCAGTACCGCATCGCGCAGAAGCGGGAGCCCCGGCGGCAGCTGCTGCAGCTGCTCCGCACCGAGCACGCCGGTGACGCAGGCATCGTCTACTGCCTGTCCCGGGCCTCGGTGGAGAAGACCGCCGCGTTCCTGGCGGAGAACGGCGTCCAGGCGCTGCCGTACCACGCCGGGCTCGACGCGCGCACCCGCGCCGAGCACCAGGCGCGCTTCCTGCGCGAGGACGGCCTCGTCATGGTCGCCACCATCGCGTTCGGCATGGGCATCGACAAGCCCGACGTGCGGTTCGTCGCCCACCTCGACCTGCCCAAGTCCATCGAGGGCTACTACCAGGAGACCGGGCGGGCCGGCCGCGACGGCCTGCCGTCCACCGCGTGGATGGTCTACGGGCTCCAGGACGTCGTGCAGCAGCGCCGGATGATCGACACCTCCGAGGGCGACGCCGCCCACCGCCGCCGCCTGAGCGCCCACCTCGACGCCATGCTGGCGCTGTGCGAGACGGTCGAGTGCCGCCGCGTCCACCTGCTCGCCTACTTCGGCCAGGAGTCCGGCGCCTGCGGCAACTGCGACACCTGCCTCACGCCGCCGGAGACCTGGGACGGCACGATCGCCGCGCAGAAGCTCCTCTCGGCCGTGCTGCGCCTGAGGCGCGAGCGGGGACAGAGCTTCGGCGCGGGCCATGTCATCGACATCCTGCTCGGCCGGGAGACCGACAAGGTCGTCCAGCACGGCCACGCCTCCCTGACGGTCTTCGGCGTCGGCACGGAGCTGAACGAGTCCGAGTGGCGCGCCGTGGTGCGCCAGCTGCTGGCCCGGGGGCTCCTGACCGTCGAGAGCGACCACGGCACGCTCGCGCTCACCGACGCGAGCGCCGACGTGCTGGCCCGGCGGCGGGAGGTGCCGCTCCGCCGCGACCCGGAACGGGCGGCCCGCGCCGAGGCCCGCGCCTCCGGCCGCCGCTCGTCCCCGGCGGCGGAGCTGCCCGAGGAGGCCGTGCCGGTGTTCGAGCGGCTCCGCGCCTGGCGCGGAGCCGCCGCCAAGGAACGCGGCATCCCCGCGTACGTCGTCTTCCACGACGCGACCCTGCGCCAGATCGCGACCGACTCCCCGTCCTCCCTGGCCGAGCTCGGCCGGGTGAGCGGCGTCGGCGAGAACAAGCTGGAGAAATACGGCCAGCAGATCCTGGACGTGCTCGCCTCCGGCGCCCCCCACGTCCAGGACATGCTGGAGCTCTGACCGCCAGGGGCTCAGCGCTCGCAGACGAGCCCGTCGCGGTCGGCGTCGTGATACCACGCGTACTCCGGGTGGACGCTGCGCTCGTACGGCCCGAAGCCCGCGGAGACCGCCGACCTGCAGGTGCGGAAACGGGGGTCGGGAGACCAGCCGGGTCCCGCGTAGCCCGCCGTCCGGGCCTCGACGGGGAGCGGGGCCACCAGGTCCTTGCTGCTGTCGCACCGGCCCGACCAGATCCGCAGCCGCCGCTTGCGCGCCCGGGCCTCCTCCAGGCGCATCGTCCTGATGTAGCGGTCGTTCTTGCGGTACAGCAGCGACTTGGCGTACCCGTAGCGGATGAGGTTGCGGGCCACGGACAGGCCCCGGTGGTTGTAGACGTAGAACAGGCGGCGCCCGTAGTGGTCCTTGTAGTCCCGGTCCCGCAGCAGGTAGGCGGTCCTGCCGGGGGGCAGGAGCGTGCGGGCGCGCTCCGTCGCGGAGTCGAACCAGCACCGGCCGTACTCCGGGGTGTCGAGGCCGAGCAGGCGCACCCGGACGGTCCGGCTGCTCTTGCCGAACCTGACCTCGATCGTGTCACCGTCCACGATGCGCACCACCTTCGCCTTCTGGACGCCTCTCGGCAGGCCCGCCGAGCCGGCCGCGGCGGCCGGGGAGGCGGTCAGGGGAAGGGCCACGAGGGCGGTGACGACCGGAAGGGACAACCGGAGAACGCGTCGCACAGAGAACCTCTCACTAGAAGGAGGGCCGGACGCGCGGAACGGGTCGGACACGACGCACGACGACCGATCCTGGAACGCTGCAAGCAGTCCCCCCGGTGGTCCCGGCGACCCGGACACGGCGAAGAGGTCCCGCCCCTCCCGAAGGAGGGGCGCGGCCCCGGCCCCATTGCCGAGGGATTAAGTACCCCCGTGCCTCACCAGGGTAATCACCTTGATGTGATTTGGCTGGCAGGACGGGCGTGTCCGCCGATCTGCGGATCGGTCCAGGTGAAGGGCGGGAACCTTGGGAAGGGACGTTTGTCGGATGTGATGACTGCCGTCCCAAGGCGGGAAGTCCTAGTCACGCGGTCCGCCCACTGAACCAGGCATGAAGGCTGGCACAGCTGGAAATCACGAGGATCCGGCTAGAACCTATGGTGAATTTGATGCCGTCGGATGCCTCGCCGGTCGTAACGACTCCCTTCGGAGATGCGAGATACAGGGAGTGGATACGAGGGCGAGGGCGAATCCGGACTGGTTGATCGAGGCGGTGACCGCGGTGACCCGGCTGCGGGACCAGGAAGCGGGCCAGGGAGGGAAACGGGTCAGGGGCGCGACCGGAGTGGATCGGATCGCCGTGGCGACCGCCGATCCGATCAAGGGACGAGGTTGGTTCCAGGTCGCGATGCGCGGGACCTTGGACACCGATCGGATGGACGAGATCTTTCTAGTGCCGCATCAGGCAACGTTCGCCCTGTCGACGACGGCGCGTAGGCGTCGGTCGTC